>CAMPHL010000019.1 GCA_946885905.1 uncultured Pseudomonadota bacterium
GTTCCTTTCGCTCAATCCCAACAACAAGATTCCCGCGATCATCGATCCGGACGGCCCCGGGGGAAAGCCGCTTGCGCTTTTCGAGTCGGGCGCGATCCTGTTCTACCTCGCCGAGAAGCACGGCCGCCTGCTGCCGCGCGATCCGGCCGCGCGCTACGAGACGCTGCAGTGGCTCATGTTCCAGATGGGCGGCGTGGGGCCGATGTTCGGGCAGGTGGGCTTCTTCGTGAAGTTCGCCGGCAAGGATTTCGAGGACAAGCGCCCGCGGGACCGCTACGTTTCCGAAGCGAAGCGCCTGCTCGGCGTGCTCGATGCCCGCCTCGAGGGCCGGCAATGGATCATGGGCGACGAGTACACGATCGCCGACGTCGCCACCTTCCCCTGGATCCGCAACCTCGTGGGCTTCTATGGCGCCGGTGATCTGGTGGGCTTCGATGCCTTCGGCGAGGTGAAGCGCGCCCTCGATGCGTTCGTCACGCGGCCCGCGGTGCAGGCGGGGCTGGCGATTCCGAAGCGAGACTGAAGGAAGTTCGCGACGTGCTCGGGCCCGACGATAATCGGCGCATGTCGCCTTTGGATGAATTCCTGGCCCGCCACGGCATCCACGCCGAGCGCCACGAGCACCCTCCTGTCATGACTGTCGAAGAGTCGGAGCGGCTCGTCCCGACCCTGCCGGGCGCCAAGACCAAGAACCTCTTCCTGCGCGACAAGAAGGGTGTGCGTCACTTCCTCGTGACGGTGCGTCACGACCTTGCGGTGGACCTCGACGCCCTCGCCGGCGTGCTGGGGCTCAACCGCCTGGGCTTCGCTTCACCCGAGCGGCTGGAGAAGTACCTGGGCACCAAGCCCGGGGCCGTGAGCTTGCTGGGGCTCATGAACGATGCCGATCATGCCGTCGAATTCGTGATCGACCGGGCGCTCTGGGATGCGTCGGCCGTGCATGCGCATCCGCTGGTGAACAGCGCCACGATGGTGATCCCGCACGGGCAGCTGGAACGCTTCCTCGCCGCGACGGGACACCAGCCGCGCGTCATCGAAGTGCCGGGTCAGGCGCCTGGCTGATCTTTCGCTGTCGCTCGCGCTTCACCGCCTGGCGCGGCGCCTCGCCGTACGCGGCCCTGAAAGCCCGGGCGAACTGGCTCGCCGACGCGAAGCCACACGCCAGCGCGATCTCCATGACCGAGAGCGATGTCTCCCTCAGCAGCTGCCGCGATCGCCCCAGTCGCAACGAGAGGTAGTGGGCGTGGATGCCGTGCCCCAGCTGCGCCCGGAAGGCGCGCTCGAGCTGCCGGAGCGACAGTCCCGCAGCGGCGGCCAATTCACCGCGTGAGAGCGGCGCCTCCAGATTCGCCTCCATCGCCTTCAGCGCCGCGAGCAGCTTCTCGTCGCCCACCCCCAAACGGAAACGCAGGTCCATGCGCTGCGGCCCCTCGCCTTCGCGCACGTGCGTATGCAGGAACCAGTCGCTCACGGCAGCCGCGAGGCCGTGCCCGTGATCGCGCGTGATGAGCGCGGTCATCATGTCGAGCCCGGCGACACCGCCCGAGCACGTGATGCGGTCACCATCGATCACGAAGAGCGAGCGCGTGAGCTCCACGTCGGGAAAGGATTCCTGGAACGCCGGCATGTAGTCCCAGTGCACGGTGCAGCGCCGCCCCTCGAGCAGGCCGGCGCGCGCCATCACGAACGGACCACCCGAAACCCCGCCGATGGCGACACCGCGACGCGCGAGCCGCCTCAGCCACGCGAGCGTCGCCCGATCGCGAAAATGCGTTGGATTGCCGCCAGCGCAGACCAGGACGAGGTCGAGGTCGTCTGCCTCGCCGCCCACGGGGAAGTTCGGCGCGACCGTGATCCCGCTCGAAGCCACCGACGGTACGTCGCCGGGCGCCGCGTGCCACCAGCTGTATAAGGTCTCGCCCGCCAGCTGGTTGGCCGCCCGCAGGGGTTCCACGACCGAGGCGTACGAGATGAGCGCGAAGTCGGGGATGAGGAGGAAACCTACCGATCGGATCGGCGGATGGGTTGCGCGCCGGGCCATGACGCCGAATGTATATGCGGCGTCGTATTTCGGCAACTCCCTGCCTCGTGCCAGCCTACGATGACCGTCGATGCGCTACTCGCTCTTCAACCTTTTCCGCCAGGCGCTATCGGGCCACCGCGGCTGGAAGCCCGCCTGGCGCGACGCATCGCCGAAGGCCTCCTACGACGCTATCGTGATCGGGGGCGGCGGCCACGGCCTCGCCACCGCCTACTACCTCGCGAAGAACCACGGCATGCGCAACGTGGCGCTCCTCGAGCGCAGCTGGATCGGCTCGGGCAACGCCGGCCGCAACACCACGATCATCCGCTCCAACTACCTGCTGCCCGGCAACGAGCCCTTCTACGAGCATTCGATGAAGCTCTGGGAAGGCCTCGAGCAGGACGTGAACTACAACTCGATGGTGAGCCAGCGCGGCGTCCTCAACCTCTTCCACTCCGATGCGCAGCGCGACGCGGCCGCGCGCCGAGGCAATGCGATGCGCATGCACGGCGTCGATGCGGAGCTGCTCGACCGGGACGACGTGCGTCGCATCGTCCCCTTCCTCGATTTCGACAACGCCCGCTTCCCCATCTACGGCGGCCTCTACCAGGGACGCGGCGGCACGGCCCGGCACGATGCGGTGGTCTGGGGATTCGCGCGCGCGGCGAGCGACCTGGGCGTGGACATCATCCAGAACTGCGAGGTCGCGGGCTTCCTTCGTGAGGGCGATCGAGACGACGCCCGGGTAATCGGCGTCGAGACCTCGCGCGGCACCATTCGCGCGCCCAGGATCGGCATGGCGGTCGCGGGCAGCACCTCGCGGCTCGCGCGCCTCGTGAACCTGCGCCTGCCGATCGAGAGCCACGTGCTGCAGGCCTTCGTCTCCGAGGCGATCAAGCCCTTCATCGATGGCGTCGTCACTTTCGGCGCCGGGCACTTCTACATCAGCCAATCGGACAAGGGCGGGCTCGTCTTCGGTGGCGACCTCGACATGTACAACTCGTATGCGCAGCGCGGCAACCTGCCCGCGGTCGAGGACGTCTTCACGAGCGCGATGGCGCTGATGCCGCGCATCGGCCGCGTGCGGGTGCTGCGGTCGTGGGGCGGCGTGATGGACATGTCGATGGACGGCTCGCCCATCATCGACCACACGCCGATCCCGGGCCTGTACCTCAATTGCGGCTGGAACTACGGCGGCTTCAAGGCCACTCCCGCCTCGGGCTGGTGCTTCGCGCACCTGATCGCCACCGATGGGCACCACGAGGTCGCGCGCGAGTATCGCCTCGATCGCTTCGAGCGCGGTTACCTGATCGACGAGAAAGGCGCGGGCGCCCAGCCCAATCTCCACTGATGCGGATCGCGTGCTGCTTCTGCGGCGAACGGGACGTGGGCGAGTTCACCTACCTGGGCGATGCCACCGTCGTGCGCCCGCTGCCCGATGAGCCGGACGCGGCGAAGCGATTCTTCGAGGCGGTGTACCTGCGCGACAACCCCGCGGGTCCGCACCAGGAGCTCTGGTACCACGGCTTCGGCTGCCGCAGCTGGCTCAAGGTGACGCGCGACACGCGCACCCACGAAATCCTGGCCGTCGAATACGCGCGCGGTAAAACATGAACCGGCTGCCCGGCCTCGGCCTCGTCGATCGCTCGCGGCCCGTCTCCTTCAGGTTCGACGGCAAGGCCTGCTCGGGGTTCGCCGGCGATACGCTCGCCTCCGCGCTGCTCGCCTCGGGCGTGAAGCTTTTCGGCCGGTCGTTCAAGTATCACCGGCCGCGCGGATTGCTCACGGCCGGCTCCGAGGAACCCAATGCGCTGGTGGAGCTGCGCACCGGCCCTCGCCGCGAAGCCAATACGCGAGCGACCGTGGTCGAGCTCTACGAAGGCCTCGAAGCGCGCAGCCAGAACCGGTGGCCCTCACTCGCCTTCGACGTCATGGCGGTGAACACGCTCCTCTCGCCCCTGTTCGTCGCCGGCTTCTATTACAAGACGTTCATGTGGCCCGCCAAGTGGTGGGAGAAGCTGTACGAGCCGGCGATTCGGCGCGCCGCCGGCCTCGGTCGCGCGGCGCTCGAGGAGGATCCCGACACCTACGAGGTGGCCCACGCCTTCTGCGACGTGCTGGTGATCGGCGGAGGCCCCGCGGGACTTGCGGCGGCGCTGGCCGCTGCGCGCGCGAAGGAGCGCGTGATCCTTTGCGACGAGGACTTCATCCTCGGCGGACGCCTCAATTCCGAGCGCCAGGTGATCGATGGGAAGGAAGGCGCGGCCTGGGCCTCCGAGACGGCGGCCGAGCTCGAGTCCTGCCCCGAAGTCCGGATCATGAAACGCACGACCGTGTTCGGCGTCTACGATGCGGGCCTTACCGGTGCCCGCAACTTCGCGGCGCTCGAGCGCGTGAACGACCATGTCGCGGTTGCGCCGCAGCACCAACCGCGCCAGCGGATGTGGAAGATCGTAGCCAGGCGCGCGGTGCTCGCGGCTGGCGCCATCGAGCGGCCCATCGTCTTCGGCGGCAACGACCGGCCCGGCGTGATGATGGCCTCCGCGGTTCGCACCTACCTCAACCGCTTCGGTGTCGCCCCGGGAAAGCGCGTCGCCGTATTCACCGCCTGCGACGATGGCCTCCAGACCGCGTCCGACCTGCGCGCGGCCGGCATCGATGTCGCGGCGGTCATCGACAGTCGGCAAGGCTCCTGCGTGGTAGAAGCCCATGGCTCTCCCCTGGAGGCGATCACGGTGCGCCACGCCGGCGGCCGAACGGAGAGGCTGCAGGTCGACACACTTGCCGTGAGTGGAGGGTGGAACCCGAACCTCGCGCTGACGACGCACCTGGGAGGCCGTCCTCGATGGGACGACTCGATCGCGGCGTTCGTGCCGGGCGACCTTCCCGCCGGCATGACGGTCGTAGGCTCCGCCACTGGACGACACGGCGACGGTGCCGCGAACGTGAAACCCATCTGGCAAGTCGAAGGCGGCCGGGACAAGGCCTTCGTCGACTTCCAGCACGACGTCACCGACGACGATGTGGCCCTTGCCGCGCGTGAGGGCTTCCGCGCCGCCGAGCATCTCAAGCGCTACACGACCCTCGGCATGGCGACCGACCAGGGCAAGACCTCGAACGTGAACGGCCAGGCGATCATGGCCGCCCTCACCCAGCGGTCGATCCCGGAGGTGGGCACCACGGCGTTCCGGCCGCCCTACTCGCCTGTCGCCATTGGCGCGGTGGCGGGCATCCACCGCGGAAAGCACTTCCGGCCGACGCGCCTTACGGCGGGCCACGCGTGGGCGAAGGAACAAGGGGCCGTGTTCGTGGAGTCCGGGCAATGGCTGCGCGCCCAGTGGTTTCCGCGGCCCGGCGAGAAGGACTGGCTCGAGAGCGCCGCACGCGAGGTGAAGGCGACGCGCTCGGCCGTGGGGGTGTGCGACGTTTCGACCCTCGGCAAGATCGATATTCAGGGGCCCGATGCCGGGGTGTTCCTCGACTGCATCTACACGAACATGTTCTCGACACTCCCGGCGGGCAAGGTCCGCTACGGGCTCATGCTGCGCGAGGACGGCTTCGTCATGGACGATGGCACCACCGCCCGGCTGGGCGAGCACCACTACCTGATGTCGACCACCACGGTCGGCGCCGGCAAGGTGATGCAGCACCTCGAGCACGCGCGCCAGGTCCTCTGGCCCGATCTCGACGTGCAGATGGTCTCCGTGACCGAGCAGTGGTCGCAGTACTCGATCGCCGGCCCCAGCTCGCGCCTGCTTTTGCGCAAGCTCCTGGGCGATGCGATCGAGGTCTCGAACGAGGCCTTCCCGTACCTCGCCTGCGCCGACTTCACCTGGAAGGGGCGGCGCTGCCGGCTCTTCAGGATCTCCTTTTCGGGGGAGCTGGCCTACGAGCTGGCCGTGCCGGCGCGCTGGGGTGACACGACCATCCGCGAGATCATGGCCGCGGGCGCCGAGCTCGACATCGTCCCCTACGGCACCGAGGCGCTCGGCATCATGCGGGTCGAGAAGGGCCACGTCGCCGGCAATGAGCTGAACGGCACCACCACCGCGGCCGACCTGGGCCTGGGCAAGATGATGTCGACGAAGAAGGACTTCATCGGCCGCGTGCTGGCGCAAAGGCAGGGCCTCGTCGATCCGGCGCGGCCGGCGCTCGTCGGCATCAAGCCGGTCGATCGCTCCCAGCGGCTGCGGGCGGGAGCGCACTTCCTCGACATCGGTGCGCGCCCCGGTTTCGATACGGACCAGGGCTACGTGACCTCGGCCGCGTACTCCCCGATGCTCGGGCATTGGATCGGCCTGGGCTTGCTCGCACGCGGGCCCGATCGGCATGGCGAGCGCGTTCGCGCGTTCGACCCGTTGCGGGATGGCGACATCGAGGTCGAGGTGGTGTCGCCGTACTTCTACGATCCCGACGGTGAACGGCTCAGGTCCTGACCGTGACGCCTCCCGTGCTTGAAGCCCGCTCTGCCTTTCACGGCCTTCTCGTGCCCGCCGGAAGCGGGCGGGGCGTGATCGTGTCGGATTGCTCCACTGTCGGGCTCACGAGCGTCGAGGCGCGGCGCGGACGGGTCGAGGCGCTGGATTCGCGGCTGGAGGGAAATCCCGGCGCCATGAAGGTAGGACCGCGCACGTGGTGGGTGGTTGGGAATCCGGACCTGGCGGGCGTGGAAGAGATCGCGTCGATCGTCGATCAGTCCGACGCCTACGCGATCCTGCGGCTCACCGGACCGCGCGTGCGCGACGCGCTCGCCAAGCTCGTCTTCATCGACTTGCATCCCGAGGCCTTCAAGCCGGGAGATGTCGCGTCTACGGTTGCGGCGCACATGGGCGCCACGCTGTGGAGGCTCGACGATGGAGCGGACGGGGCGGTGTTCGAGATCGCCTGTTACCGCAGCTTCGCATCGAGCCTCTGGCACGCCCTCGCGACAAGCGCCGCGGAGTTCGGGCTCGCCCCGTAGCTCACAGCACCTGCGACAGGAATGCCTTGGTTCGTTCCTGCTGCGGGTTATCGAACAGCTGCGCGGGCGGCGCAGACTCCACGATCTTGCCGCCGTCGGTGAAGATCACCTCGTCCGCCAGCTCGCGGGCGAAGCGCATCTCGTGCGTGACGAGGATGCACGTCATCCCTTCGCGCGCCAGCTCCTTGATGGCGTTGAGGACCTCCTTCACCGTCTCGGGATCCAGTGCCGCCGTCACCTCGTCGAAGAGCATGACCTCCGGGCGCATCGCGAGCGAGCGCGCGATCGCCACGCGCTGCTGCTGGCCGCCCGAGAGCTCGCCGGGATAGGCGGCCTGCTTGGCCTCGAGCCCCACCTTCTTGAGCAAAGCCAACGCGCGGGTCTTCACTTCCGCGGGATCCTCGTGCAATACGTGGATCGGCGCCATCATCACGTTGTCCAGCGCCGTCTTGTGCGGAAAGAGGTTGTACTGCTGGAACACCATCGAGACTTCCTTGCGCAGCGCGATGCGCTCGGCGTCGGTCTTGAGCGCATGCACCATGTGGTCGGCCACGCGGATCGTGCCCCGCTGGATCGGCACCAGGCCGTTGATGCAGCGAAGCAGCGTCGACTTGCCCGACCCGGAAGGGCCGATGATGCAGACGACCCCGCCCTTCGGCACGCTGAACGAGATGCCCTTGAGGACCTCGTTTGCCCCGAAGGATTGATGGACGTCCTGGAGCTCGACGATCGGCGCCGTCATTGCTTCACCGCGTAGCGCGCTTCCAGCCGCACCGTCCAGCGCGCGATCGGGTAGCAGTAGGCGAAGAACCACAGGAGCACGTAGCTGTAGAAGGCGAGCAGCAGCTCGGGGCGGCTCTCCGCGGAAAGCACCCGCTGCGTCTGGGTCATCATGTCGTTCACACCGACGATCGAGACGAGCACCGTGGACATCGTGAGGATCGCGTAGAGGTTCATCCAGGGCGGGAGCATGCGCTTCACGCACTGCGGGATGATGATCATCCAGAAGGTCTGGCGCCGGTTGAAGGCGAGCGAGTGCGCGGCTTCCCACTGAGTGGTCGGGATCGACTGGATGGCGCCGCGCACGATCTCGGCCACGTTCGCCATCACGGGAAGAGCGAGCCCGAGCGTCGCCTTGGTCCAGTCGGGAATGGGGATGGTCATGCCGAATACCCTCACCTGGAAGGGAAGCAGCAGCATGCAGTAGAAGAGCAGCACCAGCCAGGGCGCGTTCCTGAAGAAGTTGATCGTGAACCAGGCCCCGCCCCGAACCGGCGCCATGAGCGAGATCCGGGCGGCGCCGAGGAAGAAGCCCGCGACGGTTCCGATCGCCATCGCGAGGAAGCTGATCGCGAGGTTGAAGACGAAACCCTGCGCCAGGACCGGCGTCCACTTGATCAGCGTGTCGATCACGGAGGCCTTGCCGGATTCTCCCTGGGCCTCGGCGATCCCGCAGCCCACGGCGAAGAGCGCGAGCAGCATCACGCCGTGGGATGCCTCGAGCCTGAAGGGCGCGGCGCCCTCCACGCGCTCGCGCTCGGCGGCGCGGGCAAGCCGCCCGGCCGTGGGCAACAGCACCGGCAGCGAGCTCACGTGCCAAACCCCGGTACACGCATCTTGTTTTCCCAGGCGGTCATGAGCCAGACCACCAGCCCCACCAGGAAGAAGTAGCAGAGCAGCAGCACGTTCATCATCACCGGGACGTTCAGCTCGTCGGACCAGATCTGGCTCGAGACGTAGAGCATCTCGGGCACCGCGATGGCGTAGGCGAGCGTGGTGGTCTTCACCAGGTTCACGAGGTTGTTGTTGAGCGCGGGCAGGCTGATGCGGAAGGCGAGCGGCAGCACGATGCGCCGATACGCCTGCCACCGGCTGAAGCCCAGCGACTCGGCGGCCTCGAGCGTGGTGCGCGGCACGGCCTCGATGCCGGCGCGGAAGATTTCCACGTTGAAGGCGCCGGCGAAGAACGCGAGGGAGATCACGGCCCAGCCCACGTTGGAGATGAGTGGTCCGCCCGGGCCGCTGAGCAGGCTGCCCAGCCCGAAATAGAAGAAGTAGAGCTGGACGAGCGGCGGCGTATTGCGGAAGGCCTGGATGTACCAGTAGACGACGGTGCGGGGAACCCTGTGGCGCGAGCCCTGGATCCACGCCCCCACCACGCCGATCGCGACCGACAGCACGATGCAGATCGCGGCGAGCGCAAGCGTCATCACGAAGCCGTGCGCGAAGCGCGCGCGATCGAACGCGTCGTAGAGGATCGTGAGCTTGATCCCGGTGGCGTCGTTGAGCCACCGGAACCAGTCCCAGACCGGCTGCACCCCCGTCCGTCCCCCTGCCGCGAGTGGCTACTTGTACTTCGCCTGCATCTCCTCGGCGAACTTCGTGGGCTTGATGCCCCACTTTTTCTCGAGCTTGCGGATGAAGCCCGTCTTGTGCCAGTCGACGATCGTCTTGGAGATGAACTCGCCGAAGGCCGTCTCGCCCTGCTTCACGGCGATACCCCACGGCACCACCAGGATCGAGTTGAGCGGCATCTCGTAGTCCTTCCACTCGGGCTTCTGCATCTCGCCCACGATCTGCGTGTCGTCGTAGGCATAGGCCAGGCAGTTGCCGTTGCGAAGCGCCGTCAACGCCTCGGACGTGCCGGGGAAGGCCACGCCGTCGACGCCGTACTTCTCCTGCAGCTCCTTGTTGTAGAAGGCGCCCTGGATGAGGCACACCTTCTTGCCCTTCAATTGCTCCCAGCTCTTGATGCGGTCCGACTTCTTCGCCAGCACGTTGGTGCCCGAGCCGTAGTAGTTCGGATCCCGGATGTCGACGAGCTTGCGCCGCTCCGGCGTGTCGCTCATCGTCGCGATCATGAGGTCGATCTTGCCCTGCTGCAGGAACTGCATGCGGTTGGAGGCGACGACGGGCACCAGCTCCAGCTTCACCCCCAGGCGCTTGGCGATGTCGGCGGCGAGGTCGGGCTCGAAGCCCACGATCTTCCCGGATGGATCCAGGTAGCCGAAGGGGCGGTAGTCGGCCTTGCTGCCGACCACGAGCGTGCCCTTCTTCTTGATGTCCGCCATGGCGTCCGCGTTCGCGAGCCCTGGAACCGCCAGGGCCAACAGCGACACGGACAAAGCCTTCCAGATCGATCGGATGCTCATCAGTCTCCTCCTCGGGTTTGTTGTGGTCAGGCGGTCGTGCGCCATTTTGCCCGATCGCGGGCGATGGCGTCCTTCATCTCGCGCAGGGCCTGGTCGAAGATGCCCATCGCGAGGTCGATGTCCTCGCGCTGCACGGTGAGCGGCGGCGCGATCCGCCAGACGGAGCCCCGCTCGGGCCGGCGGCGGATGTTCATGCTCAGGCCCAGCTGCAGGCATCGCTGGGTGGTGGCCCAGCCCAGCTCGTGGTACGGCTCGCGCGTCTCGCGGTCCTTCACCAGCTCGATGCCGCGCAGCAGGCCCATGCCGCGCACGTCGCCGATCTCCTCGTGGCGTGATTGGAGATCCCGAAGCGCCGCTTCGAGGTACGCGCCCATCTCGCGGGCGCGGCCGAGGAGGTCCTCGCTCTCGATCGTCTCCAGCACCGCCAGGCCCACGTTCGCCGGCAGCGGATCGGAGACGTGCGAGGTGTAGAAGGCGAACCCGCGGTCGTGGCATTTCTGCTCGATCTCGTCGGTAGTGATCGTCGCCGCAAGCGGGATTCCGCCCCCGAGCGTCTTGGACACCGTCATGATGTCGGGCGTGACGCCCAGGTGCGAGGCCGCGAACCAGTGGCCGAGACGCCCGAACGCGGTCTGAGCCTCGTCGAAGATGAGCATCATCCCGCGCTTCTTCGCTTCTTCGCGCAGCGCCTGGAAATAACCCTCCGGAGGAACGATCACGCCGCCCGCGCTGATGACCGGCTCGGCCACGACGGCGGCGCGCGCTCCGGTCGACTGCATGTCGTGAAGCTCGAAGCCCACCTTCATGCACGTGCGGTCGCATTTGTCGCGACAGTGCTTGATCGGGCACCGATACGCATTCGGCTCGGGGATCACGAAGGTGCCCGGCATCCCGGGCCCGTATCCCTTGCGATCGCTCGCGAACGAGACCGACCCCGCGTGCCCGGTCACGCCATGCCAGGAGCCGCCAAGGGCGATGACCTCGTAGCCGCCGGTCGCGAGCTTGGCCATCTTGATCGCGGCCTCGTTGCTCTCGCTGCCGGTGTTCACGAAAAGCGCCTTGGAGAGCGGCTTCGGCACGAGCTTGGCGATCGCCCGCGAGAGGTCCACTACGCTGCGCGGAATCATCCCGGAGAAGAGGTGAAGCGCCGACTCGCAGCTCGCGCGGATCGCGGCCACGATCTTCGGGTGGTTGTGCCCGACGGTGGCGCACATCTGCCCCGAGGTGAAATCGAGGATCTTCTTGCCGTCCCCGTCCCAGACGTAGCAGCCCTGGGCTTTCTCGACGATCTCGGGATACGGATCGCCGCCGTAGCGGATCAGGTGGTCGCGGAAGTCGGCGTCGGGTTTGCTGGGGGTCATGCCCCCATTATGGCGCAGGGCTCCGATGGCGATCGCCAGAAGCGGGCGCCGCTCGTCTCTCGCGGCATAGCGGGCGGCCAGCTTGCCGCCCAGGATAGGTCCCGAGGTCTCCGCCGTACGCGATTCCGAAGCGGGGCTGAAGGGCTATTCGGCCTCGGCCGGCACGTGGGACACGAAGTTCTCCCACTGCGCGATGATCTCGACCACCTGCGTGTCGGACAGCTCGCCGTTCTCCTGCGCCAGCATGAGCGCCAGGAGGTTGTGGTAGCGGCGAAGGCGCGGGAGCATGCGCGGCGTGACGAGGCTGCGATAGAGGCACCAGCCGTCGCCCGACTCGCGGGTGAAGCCCGTGAGCTCGCCCTCGTCGCGCGATGAGAGGATCAGGCCGCCGGGCCCGAGTTTCGTGTACGTCTCGACCAGGTCCCTTACGCTGCGCCCGCTCGTGGCCCCATCCTGCACGAAGAGGAAGCCTTGCCCTATGTCCTCGAAGTAGTAGGCGACGCGGGCGCCCCACTCCAGGTTGTTCACCTCGCGTTCGGTGGTCGCGCTGATCTCGAAATCGTCGCGCTCGCGCTGCCGGTCGCACAACATCCGCAGCAGCCGATGGTCTCCAAGTCCTCGCACCGACACCGAGTCGACCTCGGGTTCCGCGATCAGCTCCGAGAGCTTGGCGTAGAAGGCCTCGGTGTGGGGCGGCTCGTTGGGCGGTTGGCGTCGGCTGTCGGCGATGGCGTGCTCGCGGGGGAGGTAGGAGAACGGGTGCGAGCCGACATCCGTGCCGCGCTGCGGGAGGCGCTCGAAAAGTTGCTGGATGAATGCACGCGCGTCGTCGCCGGCACACGCCTCGGTCCAGGCCTCGGCAGCCTCGCCTTCCTCCGCGCGGAGCTCGCGATCGAAGACGCCGAACGGGATGCGCTGGTCCGGCCAGGGGTCGCCCGCCTTGCGCGCCGTGGTTCGCGCCAGGTCGAGCCGGGCGGCCAAGGGCGGCGGAAGGTGGAGCGGCACCACTTCGAGGTATTCCCAGAGGTCGCCGGGCCGCTGCACCAGCGCGAGCTCGTAGAGCCGATAGCCGCCTTCGGCATCGGCCAGCAAGCGCTCGAGCGGCGCGGCATCGAGCTTCACCGCCAGCGGCTGCGGCGAGTCCCGAAGATCGACATCGAAAGTGCGTGGCGTGAGGGTCATGGCATGGCCAATCCGCACGATACGCGCTTGGGGGAGTTTGTTGGAGGCGGGGGTCGGAATCGAACCGGCGTACACGGCTTTGCAGGCCGCTGCATAACCACTCTGCCACCCCGCCTGGGGTGCCCGCGGGTCGCGGGACTTGGACATGGAACGGGGGAAACCGGTCACCCGATTTCCCCCGGAATCTGGAGCGGCAGAAGAGTCTCGAACTCTCGACCTCAACCTTGGCAAGGTTGCGCTCTACCAACTG
>CAMPHL010000020.1 GCA_946885905.1 uncultured Pseudomonadota bacterium
GCCCGTATCTTCACCTCCGACCCTGCCCTCGAAGTGGGGCCACGCTTCTCGCCCGATGGAACGCAGGTCGCCTTCGCCCTCGGAGAGGGCTCCAGCTCGCGCATCGTCGTCCAGGCGCTCGACACGTCGTCGCGCCACTTCGTCGGCGACGGTTCCGACCTAAGGTTGGCGCCGGTCTTCTTTCCCGAAGGTGGGCGACTCGCCTACTGGAGGCGGGCCGCCGGAACGTGCGCCATCGTCGAGCACGACCTCGCGAGCGGCGCCGAGAAGACGCTACTCGATTGCGCGCTCAGCCCTCGCGCGCGCTTCGACCTCTCGCGCGATGGAGCGCGCATCGTCTTCTCCGGGCAAGCGCACCGCGAGCAGCCCGCAAGCCTCTGGATCCAGGAGCTGCGCCCGGGCGCGGAGCCCATGAGCCTCACCTCGCCGCAGGCCGGCGCAGGCGACGACCTCCAGCCGCGTTTCAGCCCCGACGGCACGCGCGTGATCTACTTCCGCGGCAACGAATCGCACCGCCGGGCCTGGATCGTGGAGACGGCAGCTTCGCGGTCGGCGCGCGCGGTCGGCGCCCACGAGGGGCTGGTCTATGGCGCCGCGTGGCTGGATTCGCGTGGGCCCGTGCTCGTCGCGGCCGACTGGCTGGGTTTCCGCGCGCTCAACCTGCTCGATCTCGACAGCGGCGCGGCCACGCTCGTGGGCGCCCGCGGCGCGCGTTCACCCGACGTGGGCGCGGGCGGACGCATCGCTTGGGAGCATGCCGAGTATTCCGCCAACCTCTGGATCGCGCGGCAGGGCGCGGAACCGCGGATGCTCTGGCGTTCGACGCGCTACAGCGGCCAGGCCGAGTTCTCTCCCGACGGACGCCGCGTCGCCTTCGCCTCGAATCGCGACGGGACGGACGCGATCTACGTGGCCGCCCTCGACGGCGCCGCGCGGCGCGTGGCCTTCGGCGATGCGTGGCGTTACTCGCGCCCCCACTGGTCGGCGGACGGATCGGCGGTGTACGCGACCCGCGTGGCGGTGAGCGGAGGCGGGCCGGCGATCCAGGAGGCGGTGCGCATTCCGGCCTCCGGCGGCCCGATCGAAGCGCTCGCGCTCGGGGGCGGGGCCGCGGACGTGCGCGAGAGCCGCGATGGACGCTGGCTCTATTGGGCCGTGCCCTCGGCGAATGCGCTCACGCTGTGGCGCGCGCCGCGCGGCCAGCCAGGCCAATCGCAGCGCCTGCCGCTTCCACCGGTGTCCCATTTCCACACGAACGCCGAGTGGCTGGTCTTCGCCCAGCCAGAGCTCGCGCGCCTCACGGCGTGCCGCCTCGCTTCGCTGGCGTGCGCTCCGTTGCCGGTGGAGATCGAGGCCGGCGCGCTCTATCACTGGGCGCTCGGAGCGCGTTCGCTCTATGTGCGCAAGCGCGAGGGCGGCAACGTCGTGGTGGCCGTGCACGACATCGCCACGGGCGAGCGCCGCGCGACACTGCCGCTCGCGCCCAGCGGCGCCGGGACCTCGATCGCGGTCGCCCCCGACGAGGGCGCCCTCCTCATCGCGCGGGAGGAGGGGCCGGCGGTTGACCTGATGCTGGCGCGCTAGGCGGGGGTGGCGGCCACAGCTTCGCCACCGCCGCGCGAACGAAGAACTGGTCAAAGGCCTGGCGCTTCATCGGCGTGTCCACGTGCTTGTGGCGGAATGCGGCGGTGTCGAGCATGCCGGGCGCATCCTCCCCCGAGACGCCGCGCACCTTCATCGCCGTGAGCTGCTCGTGCGTGCTTTCGATGAGCGCACGGACGTCACGGACGTAGGCGGTGTCGCGCATGACCGGGCCGTGGCCCGGCACGAGGATCCTCGCGTCCAGCGCGGCAAGCGCGTCCATCGTGGCGATCCAGGGCTCCAGGTCGGAGCCGATGGCGTAGGGCACCGGCGCCACGACGATGTCGCCGCTCGCGACCAGGCGGTCCTGCTTGACCCACACCACGAGGTCGCCGGGCGTGTTGCCCGTGCCGATGTGCCGCACCGACGCGGTGACTGCGCCCAGGTCCACTTCCATGTCGCCCGCGAACGGCGTGTCCGGCGGAAGGTACGTCGTGTCCGGGATCTCGTCCCTCGCCGCCTCCACACAGGCGAGCGTGCGGTCGATCCAGAGCTTTTCGTCGTCGCTCTTCGAGGCCTCGCGGCGCTTCTTCATCGCCGCGACGGCCGAGACCAGGCGCTCGGGCGTGCGCTTCGCATAGTCGGTGTAGAACGCCGCAGCGCGCTCGATGGTGTGCGGATGCGCAATCACCTTCGCTGCGGGCCACATTTCCTTGAACACGGAATTGGCGAGGAGGTGGTCTCCGTGCCAGTGCGTGTTCACCACGTAGCGCACGGGAGCCTTCGTGATCGCCTTCAGATCGGCCACGACGCGCCGCGCGATGCCGGGAAACTGCCCGGTGTCCACTACCATCACGGCGTCGCGGCCCACGATCGCGACGATGTTGCCGTTCACCACCGCCGTCGTGCCCTCGGCCGCCTCGAACACGTGCACGTGGGTCGAGGCCTGGACGCGACGGTACTGCATCATGTCGCAGCCCCCGCCGGCCGCGGGCCGGGCGAGGCAGAGCGCGGCTACGAGCAGCGGAAGGGCGATGCGCATGGGAGCTCCGCGGAAGGAATTGCCGGGGATTCTGCGCTTGGCGCCGATTGCGCGGTGATACGGATCGTTACCGAGGCGGGCGCGCTAAAATCGGCGTTTTGGGAAAGGAACCGCGCCAATGGCACTCGTCTCGATGCGTCAACTGCTGGACCATGCCGCCGAAAACGGCTACGGACTGCCCGCCTTCAACGTGAACAACCTCGAGCAGGTGCAGGCGATCATGGAGGCGGCCTCCGAGACCGACAGCCCGGTGATCATGCAGGCCTCGGCGGGCGCGCGGAAGTACGCGGGCGAAACCTTCCTCAAGTACCTGATCGAAGCCGCGGTGGCGAGCTTTCCGAAGACGCCGGTGGCGATGCACCAGGACCACGGCCAGTCGCCCGCCGTGTGCGAGGGCGCGATCAAGCTGGGCTTTTCCAGCGTGATGATGGACGGCTCGCTGGAAGCCGACGGCAAGACCATCGCCAGCTACGAGTACAACGTGCAGGTCACCAAGCAGGTGGTGGACATGGCGCATCGCCTGGGCGTCTCGGTCGAGGGCGAGCTCGGCTGCCTGGGATCGCTGGAGACGATGCGCGGCGACAAGGAAGACGGCCACGGCACCGATGCCACGATGACGCGCGACATGCTGCTCACCGACCCCGAGCAGGCCGCCGACTTCGTGAAGAAGACCGGGGTGGACGCGCTCGCGATCGCGATCGGCACCTCGCACGGCGCGTACAAGTTCACGCGCAAGCCCACGGGCGACATCCTCGCCATCGATCGCATCAAGGAGATCCACCGCCGCATCCCCAACACCCACCTCGTGATGCACGGCTCCTCGTCGGTGCCGCAGGATTTGCTGCAGGTGATCCGCGGGAACGGCGGCGAGATGAAGGAGACATACGGCGTGCCGGTCGAGGAGATCCAGGAAGGCATCAAGCACGGTGTGCGCAAGGTGAACATCGACACCGACATTCGCCTGGCGATGACCGCGGCCATCCGCAAGTACATGAATGCGAACAAGAGCGCCTTCGATCCGCGCGACTACCTGAAGCCCGCGCGCGCCGCGGCCAAGCAGATCTGCAAGCAGCGCTACACCCAGTTCGGGTGCGCCGGGCAGGGCTCGAAGCTGCAGCCGCTGCCGCTGGAAAAGATGGCCTCGCGCTACGCCAAGGGGGAACTCGCAGCCGTCGTGAACTGACCGAGGAGGATCACCCTCCGGAGGTTTTCCCATGGATACGCGCCTCATGACCGAAACCGCCCGCGCCATGGTCGCGCCGGGCAAGGGCCTGCTCGCGGCCGACGAAAGCGCGGGCACGTGCAAGAAGCGCTTCGATGCCGTCAAGGTTGAATCCACCGAAGAGAACCGCCGGGCCTACCGCGAGCTGCTGTTCACGGCTCCCGGCATCGAGCAGCACGTGAGCGGCGTGATCCTCTTCGACGAGACGCTGCGCCAGTCCACGAAGGACGGCACGAACTTCGGCAAGTACCTGGGCTCGCGCGGGATCATCCCCGGCATCAAGGTGGACGCCGGCGCCCACGACATGGCGCTGCACCCCGGCGAGAAGGTGACCGAGGGCCTGGACGGGTTGCAGAAGCGCATGGCCGAGTACTTCGGCATGGGCGCGCGCTTCGCCAAGTGGCGTGCCGTGATCACGATCGGCGAGGGCATTCCCTCCGCGGCGTGCATCAAGGCCAACGCGCACGCGCTGGCGCGTTACTCGGCCATCTGCCAGGAAGCCTCGATCGTGCCGATCGTCGAGCCCGAGGTGCTGATGGACGGCGGCCACACCGCCGCGCGCAGCGAGCGCGTGCACCAGGACATGCTCGAAGCCGTCTTCCACGAGCTCGAGCGCCATGGCGTCTGGCTGGAGCAGGTCATCCTCAAGGCGAGCATGGTGGTGTCGGGCAACCAGAATCCGCAGCAGGCCGGCGTGGCCGAAGTCGCGGAACGCACGCTGCGGGTGCTCAAGCGCACCGTTCCGGCGGCGCTGCCGGGCGTGGTCTTCCTCTCGGGCGGGCAGACCGACGAGAACGCGACGGCGCACCTGGACGCCATGAACCGCATCGGCGCACCCTGGCCGCTCACGTTCAGCTACAGCCGCGCGCTGCAGCAAGCGGCGCTTTCGACCTGGCGCGGCGACGCCGCCAACGTATCCGCGGCGCAGGCCGCCTTCGCGCACCGGGCCCGCATGAACAGCCTCGCCGCGAGGGGCCAGTGGACGAAAGACCTGGAGAAGAAAGCCGCCCCGTGAGCGAAGTGTTCGAAACCTCGATCAGGAGCCTGCCGCTGCTCGGGCGCGGCAAGGTCCGCGATATCTACGCCATCGGCGACGACAAGCTCCTCATCGTCACCACCGACCGCCTCTCCGCCTACGACGTGATCCTGCCGACCCCGGTGCCGCAGAAGGGCCGCGTGCTAACCGAGCTCGCGAACTTCTGGTTCGGCAAGCTCGCGTCGATCGTGCCCAACCACTTGACCGGCATCGACCCCGAGACGGTGGTCGCCCGGGAGGAGCGCGAGCAGGTGCGCGGACGCGCGATCGTGGTGAAAAAGATGAAAACCCTCCCGGTCGAGGCGGTCGTGCGTGGCTACCTCGAAGGCTCGGGCTGGAAGGAGTACAGCGAGGGCGGCAAGGTCTGCGGCGTGCCGCTGCCGCCGGGATTGAAGCGCGCCTCGAAGCTGCCCGAACCCATCTTCACGCCAGCCACCAAGGCCGAAGCCGGCCACCACGACGAGAACATCTCCTTCGAGCGCATGGCGCAGATGCTGGGCGAGGCGCGCGCGAAGGAGGTGCGCGACACCGCCATCAAGCTCTACACCGCCGCCGCCGAGTACGCGCTCGCGCGCGGCATCATCATCGCCGACACCAAGTTCGAGTTCGGCGTCGACGAATCCGGCAAGCTCCACCTGATCGACGAGGCGCTCACGCCCGATTCCTCGCGCTTCTGGCCGCTTTCCAGCTGGAAGGAGGGTGCCAGCCCCGAGAGCTTCGACAAGCAGTACGTACGCAACTGGCTCGACGCGATCGGCTTCGAGAGGAAGCCGCCCGCGCCCGCCATGCCGGCCGACGTGGCCGCGAAGACCTCCGAGAAATACCAGGAAGCCGCGCGCCGCCTGATGGCCTGAGCCGGACGGCCCTCGCCCCGGAACGGGGCCTCCCGCGACGCTGTCTTTCGGAAATGGAGGCCGCCCGCGCGGGAGCGCTACGCATCGCCCTGGTTTCGCCGCTCTTCGAGAGCGTTCCGCCCAAGCTCTATGGCGGGACCGAGCGCGTGGTCTCATGGCTTACCGAGGAACTGGTCGCCCAGGGCCACGACGTGACGCTCTTCGCCACCGCGGATTCGCGCACGACCGCGCGCCTGCACGCGGCGGCGCCGCACGGCTTGAGGCTGGACGAGCAATGCCGGGACCCCGCAGCCTGGCACGTGACGATGCTGCACGATGTGGTCGAGCGTGCGCGCGACTTCGACCTCGTCCACTTCCACCTCGACCACGCGCATTTCCCGGTCGTGCGCGCAGCGCGCCTGCGCGCACTCACGACACTGCACGGTCGCCTCGACCTGCCCGAGCTGCAGCCCCTTTTCGCGCGCTATCCCGACGTGGCGCTGGTCTCCATCTCGGATGCGCAACGAAAGCCTTTGCCTCGGGCGGGATGGCTGGGCACCGTCCACCACGGGCTCCCACGCGACCTTTTGCCGTTCAACCCGCGGCCTGGCCGGTATCTCGCCTTCCTCGGGCGCATCTCGCCCGAGAAGCGCCCGGACCGCGCGATCCGCATCGCGCGGCGCGCCGGGATACCGCTGCGCATCGCGGCGAAGGTCGAGTCCTCCGACCGCGCGTACTTCGAATCGGAGATCAAGCCGCTGCTCGACGGCCCCGGCGTGGAGTTCATCGGCGAGATCGGCGAGCGCGAGAAGGCCGAGTTCCTCGGCAACGCGCTAGCGCTCCTCTTCCCGATCGACTGGCCCGAGCCCTTCGGCGTGGTGATGATCGAGGCGATGGCGTGCGGCACTCCGGTCATCGCATGGAACTGCGGCTCCGTGCCCGAGGTGATCGAGGCCGGAGTGAACGGGTGGGTGGTGGACGACGAGAACGCGGCGGTGGCCGCCGCCGCGCAATGCGCCTCGTTCGATCGCGCCGCATGCCGCCGCCATTTCGAGGAACGCTTCACCGCCGAGCGCATGGCCGCCGATTACGTGGCGCTCTATCGCGCGCTCCTCGCCGCGACCGTGCCGCGCCGCGTCGCCTGAAGCCATGAAGAGCGTAGCCCTTCCGCGCGAAGCGATCCAGATCGAGGACCGCTGGTACGAGCTGGCAACCTCGTCGCGCACGGGGGAGCCGGCGCGCGTGCTCAAGCATGGCGAGAGCTTCGCGCTCCTCGATCGCTACGGCGACGTGCCCCGCGTGGGCAGCGGCGAGCACGGCCTCTACCACCAGGGAACGCGCTTCCTGTCGTGCTACGAGCTGCGCGTGGAAGGCCACCGGCCCATCCTGCTCAACTCCAGCGTCCGCCGCGACAACGCGGTCCTCGGCGTGGATGCCACCAACCCGGACCTGCTGCGCGAGGGCGAGCCGGACCTGCTCAAGGGCGCCGTGCACCTGTCGCGGACGCGATCGCTCTGGCAGGCGCAATGCCACGAGCGCATCGAGGCCACGAACTTCGGCCTGGAGGCGACGCGGCTTCGGTTCACGGTCGACTTCGCCGCCGACTTCGTCGACATTTTCGAGGTGCGCGGCTTCACGCGCGAGCGTCGCGGCGTGCTGCACGAGCCGCAGGCGCGCGGCGACCGCGTCGTGCTTTCCTACACCGGCCTGGACGGCATCACCCGGCGCACCGAGATCGCCTGGTCGCCCGCGCCGCGCGTCCTCTCGGCCGACACCGCCGAATTCGACGTGCGTCTCGCCCCGGGCGAGCGCTTCGAGCTCGAGACGCGCATCGCCTGCGACCCCGATCCTGCGGCGGCTGCGGTGGGCTATGGACAGGCGCTCGCGCAGGTCGAGGACGAATTGCGCGCGGAGCGCGAGCGGCGCGCCTCGGTGAGAAGCCCGAACGAACAGTTCAACGCGTGGATCGAGCGCTCGGGCGCCGACCTCGCGATGCTTACCGCGGGCAATCCGGAGAAGGGCTATCCCTACGCGGGCGTGCCCTGGTACAGCGTGCCCTTCGGTCGCGACGGCATTCTCACCGCGATGCAGTACCTGTGGGTCGATCCCGGCATGGCGCGGGGCGTGCTGCAGTTCCTCGCCGAGACCCAGGCCGCGGTAGGGCGCGAGGACCAGGATGCGGAGCCCGGCAAGATCGTGCACGAGCTGCGCAAGGGCGAGCTCGCCGCGCTGGGCGAGATTCCGTTCGGCCGCTACTACGGCACGATCGACGCAACGCCGCTGTTCGTGGCGCTCGCGGGCGAGTACTACCAGCGTACCGGCGACATCGACACGGTGCGTGGCCTCTGGCCCGCCATCGAGAGGGCGCTCGCATGGATCGACGGGCCCGGCGATCCCGATGGCGACGGCTACGTCGAGTACCAGCGCAGGAGCGCCAACGGCCTGCTCAACCAGGGGTGGAAGGACTCGGACGACTCGGTCTTCCATGCCGACGGGACCCTCGCCGAGGGCGCGATCGCGCTCGCCGAGGTGCAAGGCTACGTCTACCTCGCCAAGAAGCACGCCTCCCGCCTCGCCGATGCAATGGGCGATGCCGGCAGCGCGCGCGTGCTGGTGGCGCAAGCCCAGTCGCTGCGTGCGCGCTTCGAGCGCGATTTCTGGTGCGAGGAGCTCGGGACCTACGCCCTGGCGCTCGACGGCGCCAAGCGCCCCTGCCGCGTGCGCACCTCGAACGCGGGCCACGTGCTCTGGAGCGGACTGCCCTCGGCCGAGCGCGGCGCGCGCGTGGGCGCCACACTCCTCGGCGCGCATTCGTTCTCGGGATGGGGCGTGCGCACGGTGGCCGAAGGCGAGGCGCGGTACAACCCGATGTCGTACCACAACGGAAGCATCTGGCCGCACGACAACGCGATCGCCGCGATGGGCCTCGCGCGCTACGGCATGAAGGCCGGTGCCGTCGTGATCGCCGAGGCGCTCTACGAGGCGAGCCTGTTCATGGACTTGAATCGCCTGCCGGAGCTCTTCTGCGGGTTCCCGCGCCGCAGCCGCGGCGAGGCGCCGACCCTCTATCCCGTCGCATGCTCGCCCCAGGCGTGGGCGAGCGCCACGCCTTTCTACCTGCTCAAGGCGTGCCTGGGGCTTTCGTTCCGCGCCGACGCGCCGCGCATCCGCTTCCTCCACCCGCAACTGCCGCGCTTCCTCGGCCGGCTCCAGCTCTCGGGGCTCGCGGTCGCGGACTCGGTGGTGGACGTGCACCTCGAGCGCCACGGCGAGGAAGTCGGCGTGAAAGTCGTGCGCAGCAGCGGAGACGCCCAGGTCTCGGTCGTGCTCTGAGGAAGCCTCCGGGCGAGGGCTAGAATAGCCCTCCGCCACGAAACCTTCCGCAATGGAATTCTTCGCGTTCGAGTGGATCACCGATCCCGAGATCTGGGCGAGCCTGGTCACGCTGATGGCGCTCGAGATCGTGCTCGGCATCGACAACCTGCTCTTCATCTCGATCCTCGCCGGACGGCTGCCCGCGCACCAGCAGCCGAAGGCCCGCAAGGTGGGCCTCGCCCTCGCGCTGATCACGCGCCTCATGCTGCTCGCCACGCTCGCATGGATCGTGGGACTCACGGCGCCCTTCGTCACCATCGGCAAGTTCGGGCTCTCGTGGCGCGACGTGATCCTGATCGCCGGGGGCCTGTTCCTCCTGTGGAAGGCCACGGTCGAGATCCACGCCGAGGTCGAAGGCGAGGAGGAGGACAAGCGCCCCGCGAAGGCCGGGACCACGTTCCTCGCGATCGTCACGCAGATCGCGATCATCGACATCGTCTTCTCGCTCGACTCGGTGATCACCGCGGTCGGCATGGCCGACCAGCTCTGGGTGATGGTGGTCGCGGTGATCGCGGCGGTGCTGGTGATGCTCGCGGCCTCCGATCCGCTCGCCCACTTCATCGAGGCGCACCCGACGGTCAAGATGCTCGCGCTGTCGTTCCTGCTCCTCATCGGGCTCGTGCTGATCGCCGACGGCATGCACTACCACATCCCGAAGGGCTATGTGTACGTGGCCCTCGGCTTCTCGGTGATGGTCGAGGCGCTGAACACGTGGGTCCGCCGGCGCCGCCGGCTCGCCCGCAAACAGGCCGCGGAAAGGCGCTGACCGCCATGGGCACGCGTATCGATCCCCGCAGCCTCACCCGCGAGCTCCTCGCCTTCGACACGGTGAACCCGCCCGGCATGGAACGCGCCTGCGCGCGCCACCTCGGAGCCATCCTCGAGGGCGCGGGCTTCCGCACCGAGTACCACGAGTACGCCGCAGGGCGCACGAGCCTCATCGCGCGCATCGGCAACGGCGAGGCGAAGCCCATCTGCTTCACCGGCCACATGGACGTGGTGCCGCTCGGCGCGGCGAAGTGGTCGCACGAGCCCTTCGCCGGCGAGACCGACGGGGACCGCCTGTTCGGCCGCGGGTCGACCGACATGAAGGGCGGCATCGCGGCCTTTGTCGCCGCCGCCGTCGAGCTCGCGCCGAAGCTTTCGCGCGGCCCGGGACTGGTCCTCGTGATCACCGCCGGGGAGGAAGTAGGTTGCGAGGGCGCGCGTTTCCTCGCGGACCACAAGCTGCTCGGTCAGGCCGGCGCCATCGTCGTGGCCGAACCCACGGCGAACTACCCGTATGTCGGGCACAAGGGCCTGTGCTGGTTCGAGATCGAAACGCGGGGCGTGACTGCGCACGGATCCATGCCCGAAGTGGGCGACAACGCGATCCTCAAGATGGCGCGCGTCATCGGCGACCTCGAGCATTTCCGCTTCCCCGTCGAGGCGCACGCGGTGATGGGCAGGCCCACGCTCAACGTGGGCACGGTGCACGGCGGGCTCAACACCAATTCGGTACCCGACCGCGCATGCATCACCGTGGACACCCGCACCGTCCCCGGCATCGAGCACGCGCACCTCTGCAGGTCGCTCGAGTCGCTGCTCGCTCCGCGCGGCGCCCACGTGCGCAAGACCGTGGACGTGCCCGCGCTCTATACCGAGCCGCAGGAAACCTGGATCCAGGAAGTGTTCGAAGCCAGCACGCCCTTCGTGGGCGAGCGGCCGCAGCCGCGCACGATCACGTTCTCCACCGACGGCACGGACTTGAAGCGCGGCTTCGGCGGCGCCGTTCCCGCCGTCATCCTGGGACCCGGCGAGCCCTCCCTCGCCCACCAGACCGACGAGTGGTGCTCGATGAACCGCATGGAGCAGTCGGTCGAGCTCTTCGCGACGCTGATACGGCGCTGGAACGGGATCTAGAGGGATCCCGAGCCCGGGAGACGGTCGGTTGATTTGCTCTTTAGGGAAACTCCGAATTCCTGCTCCTCCTACACCGATATCGCGACTTTCGCCCCGATCGCCAGCAGGAAGATCGCGAAGATGTGGCGCAGCGTCGGGCCCTTCAACCGGTGCGCGAGGCGTGCGCCGAAAGGCGCCACCACGATGCTCGCCGCCGAGATCACCACGAACGCGGGCACGTAGACGAAGCCCGCGCTCCAGCGCGGCAGTCCTTCGGCGCTCCAGCCCGCGATCGCGTAGCCGATCGCGCCGGCGATCGCGAGGGGAAAACCCACGGCGGCCACCGTGCCGATCGCGTGGTGCATGGCCATCCCGCACCAAGTGAGGAACGGCACCCCGACGGCCGCGGCGCCGCCGCCGAAGAGCGCCGAAGACGCACCGGTGAACAGGCCCATCGCCCCGAGCGCCCCGCGACCAGGCAACCGGCGCCCGGGTTTCGGCCGCCACGGAAAGACCATCTGCGCGGTCACGACCACCAGGAACACGAGGAAGAAGGTCTTCAGGAAGCCGGTGGAAAGCCAGCGGGACGCGGCACCGCCCGCGAGCGCGCCGGCGAGCACGCCGGGCACCATCGCCCGCACGACATCCCAGTCGACCGCGCCATGGCGATGGTGCGTGCGGAAACTCGCCCAGGAGCCGGCGACGATCGCGGCGAGCGAGGTGCCGATCGCCATGTGCATCACGTGCGCGGGCGCAATGCCTTGCGCGGCGAACATCAGCGCGAGCGACGAGACGAGGATCGTGCCGCCGCCGATGCCGAGCAGTCCCGCGAAGAAGCCGGTGGCCGCGCCGATCGCGAGCCAGGCCCCGACCTCAGCCATCAAGGCGCTTGAGGATGAACTTCCATTGCTCCTCCGACACCGGCGTGATCGAAAGCCGGTTGCCGCGGCGCAGCGTGAGCATGCTCGACAGCGCCGCGCACGAGCGCATCTCCGCGAGCGGCATGAGGCGGGTCTTGCGGTCGAGCTTCACGTCGACGAGCATCCAGCGCGGCGCCTGGCGCGTGGCCTTCGGGTCGTAGTACTCGCCCTTCCTGTCGAACTGCGACTCGTCGGGATACGGCTTGCTGGCGACCTTGGCGAGCCCCGCGATGCCCGGCTCGGGGCAGCTCGAGTGGTAGAAGAGAACGCCGTCGCCGACGCGCATGTCGTCGCGCATGAAGTTGCGCGCGGTGTAGTTGCGCACGCCGAACCACGCGGTGGTCTGCCTGGGGGCCTTGACGAGGTCGTCGATCGAGAACTCGTCCGGCTCGGACTTCATCAACCAGAACTTCATCGAAGCAAGAGGGACTTCCGCGCAAGTGCGCTCAGCCGTGTTCCACTCATCCAAACGGATTTCCTGCGGTGTTCGTCCAAGCTGCACCTCGAACCATCGGTTCAAGGCGGTCGCCAACCGGCCACCGCAGGTAAGTCCGACGTGGGACTCGCACAATAGTGACCTTGGCCGGCGTCCAGGGTTACCGCTATCGGTTCAAAGGATGTAAGCCCGGACGAACACCGCAGGAAACCCTAGAACAGATTCTCCTGGTCCGCGGCCAGGGCCGCGTCGAGAGTCTCCTGCATCGCAACGATTCTACGCTTTATCGCCGTGTTGTCGACGGCGTGCGAAGAAGCCTTGCCGGGATTCGACACGAGCTCGTGCGCGATGTTCAACGCGGCCATGATCGCGATGCGCTCGTTGCCCACGACCTTGCCCGTGTCGCGCACTTCCTTCATGCGGCGATTCAGGTACTCCACCGAGGCCATGAGCGTCTTCTGCTCGCCTTCGGGACACGAGACGCGGAACTCGCGTCCCAGCAGGCTGATCGTAACGGCGTTCTTGTCGGCGGCCGCGGCGCTCATGACTCGGTCTCGGGAATCTGCTTGAGCAGGGCTTCGATGCGCGTGCGCGCCGCCGC
>CAMPHL010000021.1 GCA_946885905.1 uncultured Pseudomonadota bacterium
CGCTCGAGTTCGCGGGCTCGGGCCTCACCGCGATCATCGGCGCCTCGGGCGCCGGCAAATCGACCCTCATCCGCTGCATCAACCGGCTGGTCGATCCCACGGCGGGCGAGGTGCACTTCGGCGGGCGCGACATCGCGCACCTGCGCGGGCGCGAGCTTCGCGAGGCCCGCCGCGAGATCGGGATGGTGTTCCAGGAGTACAACCTCGTGGAGCGCCTGACCGTCATGGAGAACCTGCTCTCGGGGCGCCTGGGCTACGTGCCCGCGTTCAAGGCGTGGCTGCGGCGTTTTCCCCAGGCCGACGTCGATCGCGCCTACGCGCTGCTCGAGCGCATCGGCCTCGCCGGATACGCCAACCAGCGCGCCGACGCGCTCTCGGGCGGGCAGCGCCAGCGCGTGGGCATCGCGCGTGCGCTCATGCAGCAGCCGCGCCTGCTGCTCGCCGACGAACCCACCTCCTCGCTCGATCCCAAGACCTCGGTCGAGATCATGGAGCTCATGCGCGACATCGGCCGCGAACACGCCTTGCCGGTGATCGTGAACATGCACGACGTGGAGCTGGCCCGGCGCTTCGCCGAGCGCATCGTGGGCATGGCGGGCGGCAAGCTGGTGTACGACGGCGGGCCCGAGGGGCTCACCGACGCCACCCTCAAGTCGATCTACGGCGGGGAGTCGTGGCTCGCGTCGTAGCGCCGCGCTGGGGCACGCGGATCGGCTGGCTGGCCCTCGCCACCTACGTCGTCTACGCGCTCGGTCGCCTCGACTTCAGCTGGGCCCGGTTCATGACGGGACTGGGCAACGGCGCGCGCTTCATCGCGCGCATGTTCCCGCCGAACATCGCCCAGCCCGACTCGCTCGTGAACGGCCTGGTGGAGTCGCTGCAGATCGCGATCCTCGCCTCGAGCATCGGGATCGCGCTGGCGCTGCCCATCGGGCTCATGGCGGCGCGCAACCTCATGCCGGCCTGGGTGAGCTGGCCCGCGCGCGGGATCATCGCGCTCGCGCGCTCCTTCCACCCCGTGATCGTGGCGATCGTGTTCGTGAAGGCCGTGGGCTTCGGGGCCGTCGCGGGGATCGGGGCGCTGGTCGTGGCATCCGTCGGCTTCATCGGCAAGCTCTTCGCCGAGGCGATCGAGGAGATCTCGTTGAAGCAGGTGGAGGCCGTGCGCGCCACCGGCGCCTCCTTCATGAACGTGGTCACGTTCGGGGTGATGCCGCAGGTCTTCGGGCGCTTCATCGGCTTCGCCACCTACCAGCTCGATTCCAACCTGCGCAACTCGACGATGGTGGGGATCGTGGGCGCCGGCGGCATCGGGGGCACGCTCTTCTCCGCGTTCCAGCGCTTCGACTACGACTTCGTGGCCGCGATCCTGCTCTCGATCATCGCGTTGATCTTCGTGGGTGAGATGCTCGCCACCTGGGTGCGCAAAGTCTTCGTCGGGCAGGCGAAGGTCGACGAGGAATGACGGCCCACGCATGAACGCCGCCCTCGCCCACGTGGAGTCGCGCACGTGGCGGCGCTTCACGCCGCGCCAGCGCCTCGCCCGCTTCTCGATCTACCTCGCCATCGTCGCGGCGATCGTGGCCTCGGTACGCTCGGTCGAGATCATCCCCGAGTTCCTGTACGACGCGCCCGAGCAGATGAAGGACCTCTTCGAGCGCATGTGGCCGATCGCCTGGTCGCACTATCCGTCGGGCGTGCACGAGGCGCTCGTGGAGACGCTGCACATCGCCACGCTCGGGACCATCCTCGCGATCGGGATGGCACTGCCCGTGGGCGTGCTCGCGGCCGGCAACGTGGTCCCGTTCAAGGCGCTCAACTACCTGGCGAAGCTGATCCTCGTGGCGAGCCGCTCGGTGAACTCGCTCGTCTGGGCGCTGCTCTTCGTGGCGGTGTTCGGGCCGGGGGCTTTGGCGGGCACGCTCGCGATCGCGTTTCGCTCGATCGGCTTCGTGGGCAAGCTCTTCGGCGAGGCGCTCGAAGAGGCCCATCGCGGGCCCATCGAGGCGCTCGAGTCGGCCGGCTCGCCCTGGCGCTCGCGGTTCCTGTGGGGCTACTGGCCCCAGGTCGAGCCCGCGTTCTGGTCGATCGCGCTCTTCCGGTGGGACATCAACGTGCGCGAGTCGGCGGTGCTGGGCCTGGTCGGCGCCGGCGGCATCGGCATGGCGCTCGACACCGCCATGAACCTCTTCCAGTGGGACCGCGTGGCCACGGTGCTCTTCGCGATTTTCACCGTGGTCGTGATCGCCGAGGTGGCGGTCACTCAGATCCGCAAGCGGATCATCTAGAGTTCGGGCTCCAGACCGACTGCGGCTTCTCGAACGGCGCCATCGGGATCGTCTCGTAGCGGACCTCGACGATCTCCAGCTCCTCGACGCCGCCCGGAGTGCGAAGTTGCACCGCGTCGCCCTCGCGGCACTTGATGAACGCGCGCGCGATGGGCGAGATCCAGCTCACGTAGTGGTTCGCGGGATCGGTCTCGTCGATGCCCACGATGCGGATCGTCTGCTCCTCGCCCTTCGCGTTGGCATAGGTCACGGTGGCGCCGAAGAAGACCTGGTCGGTCTCCTCGCGCGTGGCCGGGTCCACGACCTCGGCGGCTTCGAGGCGCTTGGTGAGGTAGCGGATGCGCCGGTCGATCTCGCGCAGCCGGCGCTTGCCGTACTGGTAGTCCGCGTTCTCCGAGCGATCCCCCAGCTTGGCGGCCCAGGAAACGACGCTGGTCACCGCCGGGCGCTCGGTCGTCACCAGCCACTGCAACTCGTCGCGCATGCGGCGCCAGCCGATCGGCGTGAGGTAGTTCTTCGAGCCCGCGGGGATCGGGTTCGAATCGTCGTCGCCCTCGAAATCATCGTCGGGCGCGTCGTCTTCGCGGGTAAAGGCTTTGCTCATGGAATCCCCGGAACCGGGGCCAGGTACGGGACAGGTACGGGACAGGTACTTGTGCCAGGCCTGGGACAGGTGCCTGATTCATCCGCCGAGACCCGGCCCAGACCTGGCCCAGACCTGGCACAAGTACCTGTCCCGTACCTGGCCCAGGCCTGGCACAAGTACCTGTCCCGTACCTGGCCCCGGTGATTATTTTAGTCCGTCGACGAAGGCGCGGATTCCCCCGAGCAGCATCTCGACCGCCATCGCGGTGAGGATGAGGCCCATGAGGCGCTCGACCGCCTGCATGAGGCGATCGCCCATGAGGCGCTGCAGGCGCTCGCCCGCCAGCAGGATGAGCGTGACGAGCGCCATGGTGGCCGTGACCGCCAGCGCCCACATGCCGAGCCTCGAGGGGTCGCGCGTGGCCATGAGCATGACGGTGGCGAGCGCCGAGGGGCCGGCGATCAACGGGATCGCGAGCGGCACGATGAAAGGCTCGCCTTCGTGCGCCTCGCCGAGGGGGCCGCCGGGGCCCGCGGGGAAGACCATGCGGATCGCGATCATGAAGAGGATCACGCCGCCCGCGATCGAGAGCGAAGTCTCCGAGAGGTGCATGACCTCCAGGAACCGGCGCCCGCCGATCATGAAGGCCATGAGCAGGGCGAAGGCGATCGCGCACTCGCGCAGGATCACCAGCCGGCGGCGCGACGCCGCCACGCCCGCCAGCATCGCGTTCACCAGCGGCACGTTGCCGAAGGGATCGGTCACGAGGGAAAGCAGGATGACCGCGGAGACGAATTCCATGCCCATGGGCCGCTATCATAGGGCCCCCATGAGCCGCGCCGCCTTCGCCTGCCTGCTCGCCGGCGGCGTGTGCATCGCCTTCGCGCCGATCTTCGTTCGCCTCTCCGATACGGGTCCGCTCGCGAGCGCGTTCTGGCGCGTGGCGTTGGCGATTCCGGTGGTCTGGGCGTGGGCCGCGCTGTCGGGCGCTCCCCGGCGAGAGAAAGCTCCCGCGGGCCGCACCCATTTCAGGTACCTGTTCCTCGCCGGCCTGTTCTTCGCCCTCGACCTGGGCGTCTGGCACTGGTCGATCGTCTGGACCTCGGTCGCGAACGCGACGCTGCTCGCGAACCTGGCGCCCATCGTGGTGACGCTCGCAGGATGGCTGCTCTGGAAACAGAAGGTCACGGGCACGTTCCTCCTGGGCATGTTCATCGCCATCGCGGGGATGTTCGTGCTCGTGGGGCCGAACTTCGCGATCGGCGGCACGCGGCTGCTGGGCGATGCGCTGGGCGCGCTCACCGCGGTCTTCTACGCCGGCTACCAGCTCGCGATCTGGCGCGCGCGCGACGCCGATGCGAACACGGCGCACCTCATGGCATGGAGCACCACGATCTCCGCGGTCCTGCTGCTGCCGGTGGCGCTGCTTTCGCCCCAACCGATGTTGCCGCAGGCCATGGCGGGATGGCTCGTCCTGCTGGGCCTGGCGGTCGTGTCCCAGGTGCTGGGCCAGGGCTTGATCGCCTACGCCTTCGCCCACCTGCCCGCGTCGCTCTCCTCGGTGAGCCTGCTCATCCAGCCGGTGGTTGCCGCGCTCGCCGCGTGGGCGATTTTTGGCGAAGCGATCGGCGCGGCGCAATTCGCCGGCGGGGCCATCGTGCTCGCCGGAATCTGGATCGCGAAGCGCGCAAGCCCGTCCTAGGGCTGCGGCCCCTCGTAGCCCTCGATGATGACCAGGTCCGCGGTCGAGACCGGCGTCCTCAGCTTCATCGCCTCCTGGTACTCGGGCGAGCGCCAGCACTCGAGCGCGGCCTCGTAGCTGGGGAATTCGATGATCGCGTTGCGCGCCCGCATGCTTCCTTCCACGTTTTCCAGGCGCCCCGCGCGCGCGAGGAAGCGTGCGCCGTACTTGCGGAACGGAGCGGCATTGGCGGCGATGTAAGCCTTGTAGCGCTCCGGGTCGGCGATATCGACGCGGACGATCCAGTAGCCCTTCGGCATGGCGGTCTCCTATGTATCGAGGTCGGCGGGGACCATGGAGTGCATCGCCGCATCCATCGGCGTTCCGTGGTGCTGCAGGCGGCCGCGCGCGATGCCCTCGTAGCGCGCGCCGGCCTTCTCGGCCACCCGGCGGCTCGGGGCGTTGTCCAGCAGGGTGAGGATCTCGACGCGATTCAATCCCAGCTCCCTGAATGCGAACGCGGCCAGCAGGCGGACCGCCGCCGTCGCGACACCCCGGCCCCTGCGGCTGGTGCGCACCCAATAGCCCAGGTTTGCGAAAGCATGAGCGCGGTTCACCTGGTTCACCCCCGCGCAGCCGAGGATCTCGCCGGTCGTGGCATCGAAGAGGCCGAACTCGCGAGCGTCCCCCGCCTCCCACTGCGCGCTGCAATGGTCGATCCAGGCACGCACGTCCTGCAGGGAAAGCCCGGGCCGGTACCACGACATCCAGCGCTCCAACGACTCCTTCGATTCCTCGATGGCGGCGAAGATCGGCTCGGCGTCGCGCGGCTCCGGGGCGCGCAGCAGCAAGGCGCCATCGCGCAGCGTCGCAAAGGAGGGCCTCACCGGGTCACTGCCCTTCGCGAATTGCCAGTGCGCGTCATCCGAGCCGCCTTGCGGCGAAGCACGCGTCATCCCGGCCGGCGGCTCGGCGCCGATGCGCCGGGACCCAATTGGGCCTGCGTCTTCTTCGGCAGCTTCGAAACGATCAGCGCGTGCGAGCGCGTGACGAGCTCCTTCAGCTCCTCGTCCGAGAGGGCCTTCGGGTCCTGCACCAGCACCCACTTGTGCTTGGCCATGTAGGGCGCCGGGATGATGCCGTAGATGTCGGTGATCTCGAGGAAGCGGTTGTCGTCGACCTTGAAGCCGATCGACCAGCGCGCCGACCTGGGCCCGCCGTAGATGCCGCCCGGGCCGATGACGGCGAACATCCTGCCGCCGACCGAGTAGCACTCGTCCTTGCCCCACTTGATGTCGTAGGTCGCGCCCGGGAGCGACTTGCACACGGCATGCGCCTTCGCGACCGACGCCATCAACGCCTCCCCTGCACGACCTGGTAGAAAACCTCGTCCTTCTTCACCATGCCGAGCTCGAGCCGCGCGCGCTCCTCGACCGCCTCGGAACCCTCCTTGAGGTCGCGCACCTCGGCATCGAGCGCGTCGTTGCGCGCCTTGTCCGTCGCGTTGGCCGCGCGCTGCGCCGTGAGCTGCCGGTCGAGGTCCCGCACGCGCATCCAGCTGCCCTTGCCGAACCACAGCGGATACTGCAGGCCGATGGCGAGGACGGCGAGGATCGCGGCGAGGACCTTCACTTCAACTGGTGGAACGCATCACGGCCCGCGTACCTCGCGCCCTCCCCCAGCTCTTCCTCGATGCGCAGGAGCTGGTTGTACTTGGCGGTGCGGTCCGAGCGCGACAGCGACCCGGTCTTGATCTGCATCGCGTTCGTTCCCACGGCGATGTCCGCGATGGTCGAATCCTCGGTCTCGCCGGAACGGTGCGAGATGACCGACGTGTAGCCGGCGCGGCGGGCCATCTCGACCGCCTCGAAGGTCTCAGAGAGCGTGCCGATCTGGTTGATCTTGATGAGGATGGAGTTGGCCACTCCGCGGCGGATGCCTTCGGCGAGGATCTTGGTGTTGGTGACGAAGACGTCGTCGCCCACGAGCTGCACGTTCTTGCCCAGGCGCTGCGTGAGCAGCTCCCAGCCGTCCCAGTCCTGCTCGGCCATGCCGTCCTCGATCGAGACGATCGGGTACTTGTCGCACCAGGTCGAGAGCAGGTCCACGAGCTGCGCCGGCGTATACGAAAGCTTCTCGGCCTCGAAGCGGTACTTGCCCTCCTTGAAGAACTCGCTCGCCGCGCAGTCGAGCCCCAGCAGCACGTCGGAGCCCGGAAGGTAGCCCGCCTCCTCGATCGCGCGCAGGATCCACTGCAAAGCCGCTTCATTGTTGGCGAGGCTGGGAGCGAAGCCGCCCTCGTCGCCCACGGCGGTGGACATGCCTTCCTTGTCGATCATCTTCTTCAAGGTCTGGAAGACCTCGGCTCCGCAGCGCAGCGCGTCGCGGAAGGACGAGAAGCCCACCGGCAGGATCATGAACTCCTGGAAGTCCAGGTTGTTGTTGGCGTGCGCGCCGCCGTTGATGACGTTCATCATCGGCACGGGCATGCGGCGCGGGGCGGCGCCGCCGAAATAGCGGTAGAGGGAGAGCCCGGACTCCTCGGCGGCCGCCTTGGCGCAGGCCACCGACACGGCGAGGATCGCGTTCGCGCCCAGCCGCGACTTGTTCTCGGTGCCGTCCAGGTCGATGAGCACCTGGTCGACGTGCGCCTGCTCGCTCACGTCCAGCCCCAGCACCGCCTCGCAGATCTCGGTGTTCACGTGCTCGACCGCCTTCTGCACGCCCTTGCCGAAATAGCGCTGGGCATCCCCGTCGCGCAGCTCGATCGCCTCGCGCGAGCCGGTGGAGGCGCCCGAGGGCACGGCCGCGCGGCCCATCGCGCCGGATTCGACCAGCACGTCCGCCTCCACCGTGGGGTTGCCGCGCGAATCGAGGATCTCGCGGGCGAGGACTTCGACGATCGCGGTCATGCAGGCGGGCTCCGGGCGGTTGATTGCCCCGGATTCTACGTGGAAACGCGGCCGCTAGAGCTTCTTGACGAGCGCCTCGGCGAGCTTCTTCGCGCTCTCCAGGTCGCGCTCGGGCACGGGGGCGGGACCGACCGTGACGGTGACCCAGGCGCGGCCCTTGCGCACGTGCATCTGCCCGGCCTTGCCGGCCCAGAACGCCTCGGCGCCGGAGAGGATCAGCGGCTTGGTCTGGAGCTGCAGGCGCGCCTCGTCGAACGCACGCGCCTGCTCATCCGCGTTGCGCGCGAACTTGAACTGCGCGGAGGCGCTGACGGGCTTGCCATCCTTGGACCCGTGATACGAGCAGGCGAGGACGGTCCTGGGGCGCCTGGCCTTCGGATTCACGGGCTCCGGATCGGCCCTGGTGCCCAATGCCTTCTCGGCATCCTCCGCGGTGAAGACGTGGCAGGCGTCGAACGCTTCCTCCGCCGCGGCGGGCAACGCCCAGGCGGCGAATGCGGTGATCAACAGGGCCAGCGCTTGCGGGCTTCGCATCACGCACCTCATGCGATGCAGGGAACCGGCCCATTCTAGCCTTAGAGCACGTCCTTAACACCCCCGAAGAAGCCGTTGTACGTGCAGTTCTGGTCCTGGCCCGTGAACTTCCCGGTCACGCCGTTCATGGTGGCCTCGATCTGCGTGAGGGAGAACGTGCCCGTCGGGGGATTGTTGACGTTCGGGATCTGGCAGCTCCAGGTGCCGTTCACGATCGAACCCAGCCGCCCTTCCTGGGAATAAGGCCCCGAGAAAGTGCAGATCGCGTCGGTTCCGTTGCCGGCGGTGAAGTCGACGCGGAAGGTGGGCAGGAAGAAGTTCGAGTGGTTGATGGTGAGCTCGTTGAAGATGAGGATCGGCCCGTTGCTCACGCCGTTCTGGCAGTTGCTGCCCTGCGCCGTTAGCCCGCCGAGGTAATTGCCCGTCAGGATGTTGCCGGCCCACGTCTGGCGCTGGATCGTCTTCGTGACCGTAACGCCGTTCAGCGTGTAGGTCATCGTCCCGGAGGTGACGGTATTGAAGTTGAACGAGATGGTGCCCACGGCCGTGAACGAATGGGCCGACGGCGACCAGGGCACGGTGGGCGCGTTGCCGACCGTCGTGTAGAGCTGGCCGGTGAACTGGGTCTTGCTCGCACCCACGGTGCGCACCGAGGAGGCGACGTACCAGTGCGGCTGGTTGTCGTTGCCGTACACGAAGAGGGTGACGAACATCGTGTCGTACTGCTGGATGATGTTCACGCCCCAGCCGGACTCCGAGGGCAGGTACCAGAGGTCCGTGTAGTGCGGCGTGAGCGTGCTGGCCGAGGCCGGCAGGGCGAGCGCGGTGGCAAGGATGGCGGCGAGGCGACGGAGGAGTCGGTTCATTGTTGGCTCGTAGGGCCGTGAAGGATGGGGCCCGGACGGCACATTAGAGGCGCCGGGCCGGGAACTAGTTCATTCGCATTATGATTGCGCCATGAGATCCGGAATCGCGATGTTGTTACTTTCCGTTGCCGGACCTGCGCTTCCCGCGGCCGCGCAGACCACCCCCTGGTACGTGGGCGGCTCCCTCGGCATGTCGCGCACAAGCGACGACCTGGTCGCCAACCGCGAGTCGACCATCACCAACCTGCTCGAGGCGCAGACCGACTTCGACGAGCGCGACCGCGCGTTCAGAGTCGCGGGCGGCTACCGTTTCCTTTCGTGGCTCGCGGTCGAGGTCGACTACACCGACCTCGGCAAGCACGCCCTCGTCTCGAACCTTTTCGGCGGCAACCCGCCGCAATCGGCGCAGCTATTCCTCGAGCGCCGCGTGCGGGGTTTCGGCGCGGACGCCGTGTTCACCGCGCCCGTGTTCCCGCGCTGGCGGGTCATGGGCCGCGTGGGCGCCTTCCATGCCGAGCTCGAGGCGAAGCAGGCGCTCGGTGGCAACATCGTCTTCACCAACGGCGATCCTGGCGAGCGCGAACGCTCGGCTTCGCAGTCGGAGACGGTGCTCCGGTGGGGCGGCGGCGTGGAATGGGACATCACCCATTGCAGCTGGCTGCGCCTGGAGTGGACCCGCCACGAGGACATCGGCAAGGCCTTCGCGGTCGGCGGCTCGGGCACGACCGGCGAGGCTGCCACCGACTCTTTGCTGCTTGGCTACTACTACCGCTTCTAGGCGGCCCGAAACCTGAACCGGCTTACTTGACGAGACTTCGAAGCGCGTCGAGCGCGCCCTCGAGGCCGCCGCGCCGAAGCGCTTCCACGTTCGTGAGCACCCGCATCGCGATCCGCTGCTGCAGCGTGGCGGTCACGAGCTGCGCGACCTGGCTCGCCCTCAGGCCGCCCTCGCGCCTGCCGACATCGCGCAGGTCGACGTCGGGAAGATCGAACGAGAGGCCCTGGCCGCCCAGGCCCTTGTTCGTCATGAGCACGCGGGCATTGCGGATCGTGAGGCGATCGATCACGAACCGGCGCCCGGACTTGGCCGCGCGGGGCTTGCCGCCGTCGGCGGCTTCCTTGCCCTTCACGTAGCTCTCGATGCTGCGCTGGATCGCGTCGAGGTTGGTGCCGCGGTCGCTTCGCTCGTAGGTCACCTGCGCACCGACGAGCGCGAGCTCGCGCCCGTGCACGAGGTCCGAGGCGAGGGTCGAGGGCTCGAGCGCGAGCCTCACCTCGCCGAATCGCGCCGCGCGCGCCGCGGCGAAGCCGGGCGGATTTCCGACGTCGATGCCCGCGATGCGGCCGGTGCCGTCGGCAGGTGAGATGCGCACCTCTGCGACCTCGATCTTCACGCCGGTGACGTCCGGGCCCCAGCGCTCGAGGGCGTAACGCACGACGAGGTCGAGCGAGTTCCACGCGAGCAGCGCGCCGAGCGCTGCCACGACCGCCAGCACGCCCAGGACTTGCAGCGCGCGCTTCACCTGCAGGGGCCTCAGGAGAGCGCCGCGAGCATCGCCCTCAACCCCTGCGCCTCGCCGCCCAGCGGACGCCCCGGACGGCTCGCGTCGTTCCAGGCATAGACGTCGAGGTGCGCCCAGGGCGTCTCGTCGGGCACGAAGTGGTCGAGGAAGAGCGCGCCCACGATCGAGCCCGCGAATCCGGCGCGGCCGGAGTTGTTGAAGTCGGCCACGTCGCTGTCGAAGAGGCGCCGGTAGTTGCGCCAGAGCGGCAGGCGCCAGAGCGGATCGTCGGTCGCGCCGGAGGCCGCGAGGATCCGCGAGGCGAGCTTCTCGTCGTTCACGAAGAGCGCCGGAAGCTCGGGGCCGAGCGCGATGCGCGCGGCGCCGGTGAGCGTGGCGAAGTCCACGACAGTGCGCGGCTTGCTTTCCACCGCGTAGGCGAGCGCGTCGCAGAGCACGAGCCGCCCCTCCGCGTCCGTGTTGCCCACCTCGACCGTGAGGCCCTTGCGCGTCTTCAGCACGTCGCCGGGACGGAAGGCGTTGCCCGAGATCGCGTTCTCGACCGCCGGCACCAGCATGTGCAGGCGCACGGGAAGCTCGCGCTGCATGACCAGGCGCGCGAGCGCGATCGCGTGCGCGGCGCCTCCCATGTCCTTCTTCATGAGCCGCATGCCCTCGGCGGTCTTGATGTCGAGACCGCCCGAGTCGAAGCACACGCCCTTGCCGACGATCGCCACGCGCGGGTGCTTCGGGTTGCCCCAGTTGATCTCGAGCAGGCGCGGCGCCCGCGCGGCCGCGCGGCCCACGGCGTGGATGGCCGGGAAGTTGTTCGCGAGCAACTCATCGCCCACGTATTCGTCGAACGCGCCGCCGAAGCGCTCGGCCTGCTCGCGTACGATGTCGGAGAGCTCCTCGGGACCCATGTCCTCCGAGGGCGTATTCACCATGTCGCGCACGAGGCGGATGGCGTGGGCGAGCTCGAGCGACTGGCGCACGCGCTCGGAGCCTTCCACCTGCAGGTCGGAGGGCTTGCGCTTGCCGCGCTTGTAGCGCGTGAACTGGTAGCTGCCGAGGTCCCAGGCGAAGGCCGCGTCCTCGGGCGCGATCGCGACCGCCCCCTTGCCGAGCGCGTAGCGCCCGCGCGGCAGCTTCTGCGGCAGCGCGGCGAGCGCCCACGGGTCGGCGGGGTCGCGCACGCCGGCCAGCACGCGCGCGATGTTGCCCTTGGCGTCGGGAATCACGCAGAAGCTGTCGGGCGCGCCGTCGAAACCGAGAGCTTCCGCGAGGCGGCGCTCGGTGGAATTCAGCGCGCCGAGAAGTTTCGGCAGGCGGCGCGAATCGGTGGCGAGAATCGGTACGGCCTTCTCGTGCTGCTTCTTCTCGGTGATGACGGTCATGCCGTCATTTTATCCGCTTGTAGCTGATCTCCCATTGCGTCGCCCACGCGGTTGCGTCGGGCGAAGATTGCCATTGCCAGGTGAGGCTGTCGGGCTTCACGTCGCGGAACACCATGCGCTGGTGGGTCGTCTTGCCATCCTTCGTGAAGGCGCGCACGAACGCCATGTTGCCGTCGACGGTGGCGCCGTCGAAGTCGAGGTAGGAAGCGGTGTTGTCGACCCACGTCTGCTTCCAGCGGCCGGTCGCCCGGTCGTAGGTCGAGAAGCTGCGCCCTTCCAGGCGGGTGCCGGCATCGCCGCTGAACTCCTCGAGGATCACGCAGCCGCCGAGCACCTTGCTGATGCGGTTGCGGCTCTTCACTTGCTTGCCGCCGGCCGTGTAGGTGAGCTCCCAGTCGCCCAGCCAGAAATCGAGCTGGCGCGACTCGGGGGAATCGCAGCCGTAGCGGGCCTGCGACTGCGCGATCACCGCGGTAGCCGCGAGCACCACCGCGGCGAGCAGCAGGGCGGCGAGAGGTTGCTTCATGCGCGCGATTGTGTCCCGAAGCCGGGACACGGGGCGTTACGGTTCGTGACGCCCTCGCCGGCCCTTGCTTCTCGGTCGGCTTGTTCTTGTTGCGCTCGTAAGGCTCGATCGACGCGCCGTCGATGCGGTTGCCGCTCACTCCGCACTCAGAACCGCCAGCTCACCCCCGCGAGCGCGGACCAGTCGGCGGTGAGCTGCACGCCATTGACCTTCTGCCACAACGGGACCTGGAGGAAGGCGTACACCTGGCCCTCGCGGCCGATGTTCCAGGACATGCCGGGGCTCACGAAGAAGGCCTTCTCGCCGCTGTCCTCGGGCTCGGCGTTCACGCCCGAGTCGCGGCCCTTGTGGAGATAGTTGGCCTGCAGGAGCAACGCGGCATTCGCGCCAAGGGCCCAACGCACGCCCGCATCGACCTGGGCCTGGTCGCCCGGCTTGAAGCCATCGCGCTCGTTCGCCGCCCATTGGCCCTGCGCCAGCGCGAACCATGTCCATCCCTCCACCGGGGCGCCGCCATGCCACCAGGCCCCGGCGATCACGTCCGTGGTGCCGGTGCCGGGCTGCAACGTGCGCTCGGCCACCGC
>CAMPHL010000022.1 GCA_946885905.1 uncultured Pseudomonadota bacterium
CGATGCCGGTGGTGACGCCGCAGCCGATGTAGCAGACCTTGTCGAACGGCGCGTCCTCGCGGATCTTCGCCAGCGCGATCTCGGGCAGCACGGTGAAGTTCGAGAACGTCGAGCAGCCCATGTAGTGGTACACCGGCTCGCCGTCCAGCTTGAAGCGCGAGGTGCCGTCGGGCATGAGGCCCTTGCCCTGGGTCGCGCGAATCGCCGTGCAGAGGTTGGTCTTGCGCGAAAGGCACGACTTGCACTGCCGGCACTCGGGCGTGTAGAGCGGGATCACGTGGTCGCCCTTTTTCAGCGACGTGACGCCCGCGCCTACGTCCACCACGATGCCCGCGCCTTCGTGGCCGAGGATCGCGGGAAAGAGGCCTTCCGGATCCGCGCCCGAACGCGTGAACTCGTCGGTGTGGCAGATGCCCGTGGCCTTGATCTCGACCAGGACCTCGCCGGCCTTCGGGCCTTCTAGGTCCACCGTGTCGATGGAGAGCGGGGCGCCTGCCTTGTGCGCTACGGCTGCCTTGACCTTCATTCGCGTCCCTACAGGATCTCGGCCGCGTGATCGGCCAGGCGCGAGCGCTCCCCGCGCATGAGCGTCACATGTCCCGAATGGCTCCACCCCTTGAAGCGGTCGACGACGTAAGTGAGGCCCGAAGAGCCCTCGGTGAGGTAGGGCGTGTCGATCTGCGCGATGTTGCCGAGGCACACGACCTTCGTTCCCGGCCCCGCGCGCGTGATGAGCGTCTTCATCTGCTTGGGCGTGAGGTTCTGCGCCTCGTCGATGATGAGGTACTTGTTGATGAAGGTGCGCCCGCGCATGAAGTTCAACGACTTCACCTTGATGCGGTTGCGGATCAGGTCGGCGGTCGCGGCACGGCCCCAGTCGCCGGCCTCGTCGTCGGTGCGCATGAGGACGTCGAGGTTGTCCTCGAGCGCGCCCATCCACGGCGTCATCTTCTCTTCCTCGGTGCCGGGAAGGAATCCGATGTCCTCGCCTACAGGCACCGTGACCCGCGTCATGATGATCTCGCTGTAGACCTTGTAGTCGAGCGTCTGCATGAGGCCCGCGGCGAGCGTGAGGAGCGTCTTGCCGGTGCCGGCCTGCCCGAGCAGCGTCACGAAGTCGATCTCGGGGTCCATGAGGAGGTTCAGCGCGAAGTTCTGCTCGCGGTTCCGTGCCGTGATGCCCCAGACGTTGTTCTTGTTGTGCGAGAAGTCCTTGAGGGTCTGGAGGACCGCGGTCTTGCCGCGCGTCTCCTTCACGATGGCGAGGAACGGCCTGTCGCCCTCGTGGTAGACGAACATGTTGACCATCATCGCGGGCACCAGGGGCCCCCGGATGCGGTAGAGCGTGCGGCCGTGCTCCTGCCAGCTCTCCATGTCCTTGCCGTGCCGGTCCCAGAAGTCCTCCGGGAGCTGCATGATCCCGGTGTAGAGGAGGTCGGTGTCCTCCAGGACCTTGTCGTTGAAGTAGTCCTCGGCGGGCAGGCCCACCGCATGCGCCTTGATGCGCATGTTGATGTCCTTGGACACCAGCACCACTTCGCGCTTGGGGAACTTCTCGCGCAGGTGCAGCGCCACGCCCAGGATCACGTTGTCGGCCTTCTTGGATGCGACCGAATCCGGGATCTCGACGCTCACCGCGTGCGTCTGCAGGAACAGGCACCCCTCCGCCTCGCTGCCGGTGCTCTTGGCGCGCAGCTTGTAGCCCTTCTCGATGGCCCCGCCCTGCGAGACGATCTCGTCGAGGAAGCGGCTCGCCTGGCGGGCGTTCCTCGAGACTTCGCTCATGCCCTTCTTGTGGTCGTCGAGCTCCTCCAGGACCACCATCGGCAGGAACACGTCGTGCTCCTCGAAGCGGAAGAGGCTCGTCGGATCGTGCATGAGCACGTTCGTGTCGAGCACGAAGAGCTTCGTGGCGGCGGTCTTGGCGACCCGCGCGGGCGCTTCACGTTCGCGGCGTCTCTGCATGGGCACCTCTTCTCGCACGGCGTCGTCCATCTCCTGCGCGATCGGCCGCGAGGAGTCTCTCAGGGGATCGGTGGGCATCAGGTCGGTTGCGGGGGGTGGGAGAAGCGGCTAGAGGCCGGCGGACTTCACGTAATCGAGCACCTCCTGCGCGTGGCCGGGGACCTTCACCCCGCGCCATTCGCGTGCGATGCGCCCGTCACGGTCGATCACGAAGGTGCTGCGCTCGATCGCGCGCACCTGCCGGCCGTACATGTTCTTCATCTTCATCACGCCGAAGATCCCGCAAACCTTTTCGTCCGGGTCCGAGAGCAGCTCGAACGGGAAGCCCATCTTCGCCTTGAAGCCCTGGTGGGACTTCACGGAGTCGCGGGAAATCCCGAAGACGGCCACCTTGGCCTTGCGGAACTCGTCGTGCAGATCGCGGAATTGGGTGCCCTCGACCGTGCATCCCGGGGTGTTGTCCTTGGGATAGAAGTAGAGGACGAAGGGATGGCCCCTGAAGGCCGAAAGCTGGAAGCGCTGGTTGCCGGTTGCCGGGAGCTCGAAATCGGGCAGGGGTGCTCGATCGCTCATCCGTGTCGTAGGCTGGAACCCAAGGTGCGCATAGCCACAACCCATGGTGACCAAAAACCATCGGGAACGCAAGCCCTTGGGTTCGGGGCCTCGAAACTAGGTAAGGAATCCGGGGCCTTGACGGGCCACCGGCCCCTCGAGGATCCGGTGCATCGGAAGTCCGTTCGCCGCAACTTCTCCCAGCAGGTCACGCAGCCGCACCAGCTCGTACTCCTGCGCCTTCCAACCTTCCAGGGCCCGCTCGAACGCGGCGATGCCCTTCGTACCCACGGCATGCACGCGCAGCGTGAAGACGTGGGAGCGCGGGGCGGAGGTTTCCCTCAGCAGCGCCGCGACGTCGGTCTCCTCCAGGGTCGGAAGCGTCGTCGGCACTTGCGGGCAGGCCACGATCTCCGCGCGCACCACCGGAATGAAGGGATGCGTGCCGCGCGTGTCGGATGCGTAGTCGAAGGCGAGCGCCTGCGTGTTGCGCCATGCATGCCGGTTCATCTTCCAGCCGGGCGCGCCGTGGACCGACGGCCGCTCGCCGAAGATCTCCTCGAAGCGCGTCATGGCAAAGCCCGTCTGCTCGGCCGTCCACGCGGCATCCGCACGGGCGACCCCGTGACGCCACTTCGCCGCATCCCAGGCCAGCATGCCGATCTCGCAGCCGGCATCGCGAACGGCGCGCATCGTCTGGGCGCACCGGCGGCCGATATCGGGGCCGGGCAGGGCGCGCACGAGGCTCGCCAATCCGCCGGTATGGTCGGGACCCACGCCGAAGAAGAACGTCGCGCCCGCTTCATGGCGATTCAGCAGGTCGAGCAGGCGAGGGACGCCTTCGCGCGTGGCGCGGAGCGAGTCGACGTCGATCTTGAGGGCGAGCTTCACTGCATCCATTGCCTGGATGATGCTCCGCGAAATCCCCGCGCGACAGCTCCAGGTGCTGGCCGTAGCGGCTGCTAAAGCGTGACGCGCAGCCCCGCCAGCCAGCTGCGTCCCGGGGCGGGCTCGAAGAAGCGCTGGTTTCCTTCGTTCACGATCACCGAGCCCGCGTAGCGCTTGTCGAAGGCGTTGTCGACGCGGATGAAGGCGCGCCACACCGAGCGGCCATGGTTCCATTGGTAGCGTGCGCGGACGGCTGCGACGGTGTAGGCCTCGGCGGCGTCCGAGTTGGCGTCGTTCACGAACATGCGCCCGGCGTGGCGCGCTTCCAGGCCCACCTCGATGCCGGCCGCGGGGCGCCATCGCAACTCGGCGAATGCGGAGCGTTCGGGGATGCCGGGTATGTGGCTACCCGGAAAGACGTCGCGATAGACGGCGCGCAGCTCGGAGTACGACGCGAGCAGCGCGAAGGCGCCCCAGTCGCGTTCGGCCTGAAGCTCCACGCCTTCGCGGCGCGTGCCGCCGGCGTTGCGGAAGGTCGAGCGCCCGCCTACGTTGCTCGCGACGACGATCTCGTCGTCGGTGTCCACGCGGAACAGCGCCGCGGTCGCGCGCCAGCCGGCGGGGTCCGTCCACTTGAGGCCCGTCTCGAGGTGGTCGCTGCGTGCGGCGCTCAGGTCGAGGTTCAAGCCCGTGAGGCCGTCGGGCCGATACGCGAGCTCGTTCGTGGTGGGCGTCTCGAAGCCGCGACCTGCCGCGACGTACACGTTCAGGAGCGGCATCGCGCGCCACGTGATGCCGGCCACCGGCGTGGTGGCCTCGAACTCGGCGCTGCCGCTGTCGTCGGGATTGGACGCGGTGGTGAAATCGTCCTGCGAGCGGAACGAGACACGGCTCACGCGCACGCCGCCCAGCAGCCGCCACGCCGGCAGGAAATCCCACTCCGCTTGCGCGTAGAGGCCCGATTCGGTCACACGATTGGTCTCGTCGCGCCGCAGCGCCCCCTGCACGCCGATCTCGTCGCCCGAGAAGTTCTGGAAGCCGCGACGCTTCTCGTTCAACCGATCGGCGCTCGCCCCGGCCACGAACGTCCAGGCTCCGCCGGCGGAGCTCGTGCAGGAGTAAGTCCATCGCGCATCGAGCCCCGCATAGGGACGCTCGAGGTCGATCACGCCGCCGGGATGCAAGGGATTGGCCTGCACGGCCACCGGGATGGACTGGAATTGCTGCGTGCCGCGGCTGCCGCCGTGCACGGCGAGGCGTAGCGCGTTCGCGGCGTCGAGGGAACGCTCGATCGCGATTCCGCCCTGCACCTGGCTCACGCTCTTGCGCGTGTCGAAGAGGAGGGCCACGGGCGCGACCGAGCGCGGATCGGCCTCGTACTGCTCGCGCGTGAGGCCGAGCGGATCCAGCGTGTCGGGCATCTCGAGCGCGTTGCCCACGAGCGTCACGCTCGTCCCCGGCCCCGCCTCCCAGCGCACCAGCACGTTGGCGTTCGTCCGCACCGCGGCGCTGTGCTCCCGATACCCGTCCGTCTCGAAGCGGCCGACCGAAGCCGTGTATCCGAGCGACCCCGATCGTCCGCTCGCCGTGGCTCCGGCCCGCCGTGTGTCGAAGCTCCCGACCGCGAAGCTCGCACCGAAGGTCGGCGTGGAGGAGGGCGCCTGGGAGAAAACGTTGATCACCCCGCCCGACGAGTTGCCGTAGAGCACCGAGAACGGGCCGCGCAGCACCTCGATGCGCTCGGCCGATGCGAGGTCGATGTGCGAGATCTGCGCCTGGCCGTCGGGCAGCGTCGCGGGAATGCCGTCGACGATCACCCGCAGGCCGCGCACGCCGAAGGTCGAGCGAGCGCCGAAGCCGCGGATGGAGACCTGCAGGTCCTGCGCGTAGTTCTGGCGGTTGTTGGCGACCACGCCGGCGAGGGCAGGCAATGTCTCGGAGAGGTTCACCTGCAGCTGGGAATCCCGGATGCGCTCGGCGCCGATCGCGTCGATCGACGCTGGCAGGTCGGCGTCGGGACGCGCGGTGCGTGTCGCCGTCACGACGAGCACGTCTACGGGCACCGCGGCGGTCTGGGCTTGCGCGCCGGTGGCGGCGAGGCCGACCAGGGCGATCGGGGCGATCCGCATGGCTGCCGTTGGATGCCATCGAGGCCCAAGCGTTCTATTACGGTGACATGTCATCATAATTACCCGCTCGGTGCGATGGCGAGGAAGGACCTGGGCGTCATTCGCGGCATTCGCGCCGACCAGTACGGCATCCGCACCTGGCTCGGTCCGGAAGGCGAACCCCTCAAGCTCGAAGTCGTGCGGGAATCGCGCATCGAGCTGGCCGGGGCGCGCGTGGCCGGGGTCCCGGTGGTCGCGCTCGATCGAGCCTGCGCGTTCGCCGAGAAGCTCCTCGCCAATGCGGACCGCGGGCTGGACCGCTCCACGCTGTCGCGCGATGCGGTCGACCTCGCCTTCATGGTCCAGGGTTGGGGCCTCGAGCCCGCGCGGGCGGGAGCCGCCCTGGCGCGGGAAGCCTACGGCGGCGAAGTCGATCGAAAGCTCGCGGCCGTGGTCGAACTGCTTCGGGCGGACCGCGCCTATCGCGCGCGCTGCGTCGAGGCGCTCGCGATAGACGATGCGAAAACGCTCGCGAAAGGCCTCGAACGGCTCTCAAGATGGCGCTGAATCCTGAACGAACCCCATACGAGTCGATCGGCGGCGAGCCGGTCGTACGCGCGCTCGTCGAGCGCTTCTACGACTTGATGGAGCTCGATCCCGCCTACGAGCGCCTGCGCGCCGTGCACGGCAGCAGCCTGGAGAGCGCGCGCGAGAAACTGTTCCTCTTCCTTTCCGGCTGGCTGGGCGGCCCGCCCCTTTATGCCGACCGCCACGGCCACCCGATGCTGCGGGCGCGGCACCTGCCGTTCGCGATCGGCACGGTCGAGCGCGACCAGTGGATGGCGTGCATGAAGCAGGCGATGGCCGAGGTCGATGTGCCGGGCGAGCTGCGCGGGCCCCTCGAGGGCGCGTTCTTCAAGACCGCGGATTGGATGCGCAACCAGCCGGGATGAGCACGGATTTCATCGGCTGCCCCGCCAGCGGGTTGAATTGTTGCGCTGCAGCATGCTAAAATTTTGAATTTCCTCGGCTTTTCCGGGGATTCCGAGAGACCTCATGCCGCGTCCGCTGCGCAACATCGCCATCATCGCCCACGTCGACCACGGCAAGACCACGCTGGTCGACAAGCTCCTCCAGCAGGCGGGCACATTCGCCAAGCACCAGCACATCGTCGAGCGCGTGATGGACTCGAACGACATCGAGAAGGAGCGCGGCATCACGATCCTCGCGAAGAACACCGCGATCGACTACCAGGGCGTGCACGTGAACATCGTCGACACGCCCGGCCACGCCGACTTCGGCGGCGAGGTCGAGCGCGTGCTCTCCATGGTCGATGGCGTGCTTCTGTTGGTGGACGCCGTCGAGGGCCCGATGCCGCAGACGCGCTTCGTGACGCGCAAGGCGCTGGCCCAGGGCCTGAAGCCGATCGTCGTCGTGAACAAGGTGGACCGTGACTCGGCCCGTCCCGACTGGGTCGTGAACCAGACCTTCGACCTCATGGACAAGCTGGGCGCCACCGAAGACCAGCTCGACTTCCCCGTGATCTACGCCTCGGCCATCAACGGCTGGGCGGCGACCGAGCCGGGCGTGACCGGCACCGACATGCGCCCCCTCTTCGACGCGGTGCTCAAGCACGTGCCGGAGCCCAAGGGCGACCCCGAAGCGCCGCTGCAGCTGCAGATCGCCGCCGTGGACTACTCGAGCTTCCTCGGCCGTATCGCCATCGGCCGCATCCGCCGCGGCACGATCCGCAAGGCGCAGCAGGTCGCGATCATGGCGGGCGACAAGCTGACCCGCGTGGCCAAGATCGGCGTGATCCACACATTCCAGGGCCTGGACAAGGTCGAGACCGAGGTCGCCACCGCCGGCGAGATCGTCTCGGTGACCGGCATCGAGGACTTCGTCATCGGCACCACGTTCGCGGACCCCGAGAAGCCCGAGGGCCTCGCGATGGTCGGCGTGGACGAGCCCACGCTCACGATGAACTTCATGGTGAACAAGTCGCCGCTCGCCGGCCAGGAAGGCAAGTACGTGACCTCGCGCCAGATCCGCGAGCGCCTGGACCGGGAGCTCCTTGCCAACGTGGCGCTGCGCGTCGAGGAGACCGGGGACGCGGACGTGTTCCGTGTATCGGGCCGCGGCGAATTGCACCTCACGATCCTGATCGAGAACATGCGCCGCGAAGGCTACGAGGTCGCGGTCGGCAAGCCGCGCGTCGTGGTGAAGGAAGTCGACGGCGTGAAGATGGAGCCGTGGGAGCAGCTCACGGTGGACGTGGAGACCGACACCCAGGGCAAGATCATGGAGGAGCTCGGCCGCCGCGGCGGCGAGCTGCAGGACATGGTGCCGGACGGCAAGGGTCGCGTGCGCCTGGATTACAACATCCCGTCGCGCGGGCTCATCGGCTTCCAGATGGAGTTCATGACGCTCACGCGCGGCACGGGCATCAAGAGCCATGTGTTCGAGAAGTACGCGCCGGTGAAGGGCGAGCTTCCCGCGCGCCGCAACGGCGTCCTGATCTCCTCGGAGCAGGGCGACGCTGTCGCCTTCGCGCTCTGGAACCTGGAAGAGCGCGGCCGCATGTTCGTCTCCCCGGGTGAGCGCGTGTACGAGGGCATGGTGATCGGCATCCACAGCCGCGACAACGACCTCATCGTGAACCCGATCAAGGGCAAGAAGCTCACCAACGTGCGCGCCGCGGGCAAGGACGAGGCCGTGACGCTCACGCCGCCGATCCAGATCACGCTGGAATCCGCGATCGAGTTCATCGAAGACGACGAGCTGGTGGAGGTCACGCCCAAGTCGATTCGGCTGCGCAAGCGCTTCCTGTCGGAGCACGATCGCAAGCGCGCGGCCCGCGAGGCGGCTTGATGCGACGGCAGGTTCTCGCCGCGCTGCTGGTCGCGGTGGCAAGCGTGGGGCTTGCCCAGAAGAAGGCGCCGGCCCCGACCCCGTCCTCGACAATCGAAGTCACCGGCATCGTCGCCGACGCCAAGGGAGCGCTCGCGAACAAGATCGTCCGCGTGGGGCCCCTCGACTCCCAGGGCAACATGCTGGGCATCCGCATCCTCAGCGGCTCGGGGCAGGGCTCCGAGCATGCGACCAGCGATGCGCAGGGGCGCTTCTCGATCACCGTGGGGCGCTCGTTCTTCCGCAGCAAAGCGGACGACTCGATCGGCCTGCGCGTCTCCACCGACATCGGCGGCGGGCGCATGTCCACCGCGCACAAGGTGGCGGTCACCCGTTTCGATTCGCGCCGGGAGAAGGCCGACCTCGGCCGCGTCGTGCTCGAGCCGCTCGGCGCCCGCTAGGTCGTGCTCGCGCGGGCCTCGTCCGCGACCGTGGCCGCCTCCGGCCGCGACTTGGCCGCCGCACCGCGGAAATGGCATGCGACGCAATGCCCGGTCGAAGACTCGAGCAGGGGCGGGGCCTTTTCCTTGCAGAGCGGGAACTGCGCGATCGGGCAGCGGGTATGGAAGTGGCAACCCGCCGGCGGCCGGATCGGGTTCGGCACGTCGCCCTGCAGCACCAGTCGCTCGCGCTTGTGCGAGGGGTCCGGGATCGGCACCGCGGACATGAGCGCCTCGGTATACGGGTGCAGCGGCCTGGTGTAGAGCTCCCGCGCGGGCGCGATCTCCACGATCCTTCCCAGGTACATCACCGCCACGCGGGTGCTGATGTGCTCGACCACGGAAAGATCGTGCGCGATGAAGAGGTAGGTCAGGCTGAACTTGCGCTGCAGGTCCTCGAGCAGGTTGATGACCTGCGCCTGGATCGAGACGTCGAGCGCCGAGACCGGCTCGTCGCAGACGATGAGCTTGGGCGAGACCGCGAGCGCGCGCGCGATGCCGATGCGCTGGCGCTGGCCGCCGGAGAACTCGTGCGGATAGCGGCGGATGTAGTCGGGGTTGAGCCCCACGGCCTCGAGCAGCTCCGCCACCTTGTCGCGGTGCTCCTTCGGTCCCTTCGCCAGCTTGTGGATCACCAGCGCCTCGCCGATGATCGCGCCGATCGTCATGCGCGGGTTCAACGAGGCGAACGGGTCCTGGAAGATGATCTGCATGTCGCGGCGCAGGCGCTGCAGCTCGGCGCTTTCGAGCTGCCTCACTTCCTTGCCGTCGAACCACACCTCTCCCGCGGTGGGCTCGATGAGCCGCAGGATGCAGCGGCCGGTCGTGGACTTGCCGCAGCCCGACTCGCCCACCAGGCCCAGCGTCTCACCCGAGGCCAGGTCGAAGCTCACGCCGTCGACCGCATGCACGCGCTCGACCTCGCGCTTGAGAATCCCGCCCCTCACCGGGAAGTGCTTGACGAGGTTGGAGACCTTGAGGAGGGGCTTGCCCGCCGTGCTCATGAGGCCACCACCGCGGCTGCGGCCGCCATGTCGATGGCGCGCGCGGGACGCTCCGCGGTCGGCATGTGCGCGAAGATGCATCGCGCCGAATGGCCTTGCGCGATCGAGCGAAGCTCGGGCGTGGCCGCCACGCATTCGGGCTGGGCATGCGGGCAGCGCGCGGCGAAGCGGCAACCGGGCCGCGGGTTGAGCAGGCTCGGGACCACGCCGGGAATCGCCTCGAGGCGCTTCTTCTGCGTCGCGGCCATGTCGATGCGCGGGATCGAGCGGATGAGCCCCTGCGTGTAGGGGTGGCGCGGGTTGCGGAAGAGCTCGCCCACGGGGGCTTCCTCGACCACGTTGCCGGCGTACATGACGACCACGCGCTGCGCGGTTTCCGCGATGACGCCCATCGCGTGCGTGATGAGCATCACGGCCATGCCCATCTTGTCCTTGAGCTCGTTCAGCAGGTCCAGGATCTGGGCCTGGATGGTCACGTCGAGCGCGGTCGTGGGCTCGTCGGCGATGAGCAGCTTCGGGTTGCACGAGAGCGCCATCGCGATCATCACGCGCTGGCGCATCCCGCCGGAGAACTGGTGCGGGAAGTCGTCCACCCGGCGCTCCGGGTGCGGGATGCGCACCAGGCGCAGCATCTCGGCCGCGCGGTCGATCGCGGCCTTGCGGCCGAGCCCCTGGTGCAGGCGGACCACTTCGGCGATCTGCTCGCCCACCGAATAGACCGGGTTCAACGAGGTCATCGGCTCCTGGAACACCATCGCGATCTCGCGCGCCCGGATCGCGCGCATGGCGGCCGCGTCCAGCTTCACCAGGTCGCGGCCGCGGAAGAGGATCTCGCCCGCGGCGATCTTCGCCGGCGGTATCGGAATCAGCCGCATGATCGAGAAGGCGGTCACGCTCTTGCCGCAGCCGGACTCGCCCACGACGCCCAGCGTCTCGCGCTCGTCGATGGCGAGGTCCACGCCGTCGACGGCATGCACCCAGCCCTCGTCGGTCTTGAAGTGCGTCTTGAGGCCGCGGACTTCGAGGAGCCGCTCCCCCATCACATGACCTTCCTCGGGTCGAGCGCGTCGCGCAGCCCGTCGCCGAGGTAGTTGATCGAGAGCACCGTGAGGAAGATGGCCGTGCCGGGGAAGAGCGCCCAGTGGGGCGCCACGTCGAGGTAGTCCTTGGCGTCGAAGAGGATGCGGCCCCACGTGGGGATGTCGGGCGGGAAGCCCAGGCCGAGGACGGAAAGGGTGGACTCGGCGATGATCGCGGCGGCCACGTCGATGGTGCCGGCAACGATGACGGGCCCCATCGAATTGGGAATCAGGTGGCGGGCGACGACGCGTATCGGCGAAGCCCCGAGCGCGCGCGCGGCCTCGACGAACTCCTTCTCCCGCAGCGACAGGAACTGCGCGCGCACCAGGCGCGCGACCGGCATCCAGCGAAAGCCCCCGATCACGATCACGATGAGGATGAAGACGCCCATCTCGGGGCCGACGAAGCCCTTCAGCGAGTCGCGGAAGAGATAGATGATGAGCAGCAGCAGCGGCAGCTGGGGCAGCGACAGGAAGAGGTCGGTCAGCCACATGAGGGCGGCGTCCACCCAGCCGCGCGACATTCCGGCGATCGCGCCGATCACGATGCCGACGATGACGGCGATCAGCATCGCGACCAGCGCCACCGCGATCGAGATCCGTCCGCCGTAGAGCATGCGCGCGAGCAGGTCCTGGCCCAGGTCGTCGGTGCCGAACGGGTGAGCCGGGGACGGTCCCGCGAGGCGCGCGTTGAAGTCGATGTCGTTGATCGGGATGCGCCAGACCCAGGGGCCGGCGAGGACCGCGAGGATGATGAGCCCGAGGATGATCGTGCCGGCGACCGCGAGGGTGTGCCGCCGGTAGCGCCTCCACACCTCGGCCCAGGGCGAGGCGCTGCGCCCCTTGCGTGCCGGCGGCGGGATCGCGACCCCGTCAACTGTAGGAGATGCGGGGGTCGAGCCAGCCATAGAGCACGTCGGCGATGAGGTTGAAGAGGACGACCAGGCACGCGAAGACGAAGGTCACCGCCATGATGACCGGCGTGTCGTTGGCGAGGATCGCGCTGATGAGCAGCGACCCGATGCCGGGCACGCGGAAGATCTGCTCGGTCACGATGGCGCCGCCGAAGACCGCCGGCATCTGCAGCGCGACCAGCGTGACCACCGGGATGAGCGCATTGCGCACCACGTGCTTCATGATGACGATGCGCTCCTTCAGGCCCTTGGAGCGCGCCGTGGTCACGTAGTCGAGGCGGATCACGTCCAGCACGGCCGAGCGCACGTAGCGCGTCCACGACGCACCCTGGAAGAGCCCCAGGACCATGATCGGCATGATCGACTGCTTGAAGTGCACCCACCACCAACGCCAGCCGGTCTCGGTGATGTCGGCCCTGAAGACGAACGGCAGCCAGTCGAGCTCGATGCTGAAGAGCAGGATGAACAGGATGCCGGTGAAGAAGGTGGGCAGCGAAAATCCCACGAAGGCGAAGGTGTTCGCGACCTGGTCGAAGATCGAGTAAGGCCGGGTCGCCGCGAATATGCCGATCGGCAGCGCGATCAGCAGCGCCACGATCTGCGAGGTGCCGATCACGAAGAGCGTGACCGGCAGGCGCTGCACGATCAGCTTGTCGACGTCGACGCGGCTGTTGAACGAGAAGCCCCAGTCGCCCTTCGCCATCGATCCGGCCCAGCGCACGTAGCGCACCGCCACCGGGTCGTCCAGCCCGAACTGCTTGCGCAGGTTCTCGCGCACCTCGGGCGGCACGTTGGGGTTGGTGGCGAGCTCCTCGAACGGGTCCCCGGGCGCGAGCGCGAGGACCGTGAACAGGACGATCGAGATCCCGATCAAGCTCGGGATCGCGATCAGCAACCGCCGGATGAGGTATTTACCCATCGCGTTGATTCGTCACCCCGGGCGCGGCAATCGCCACGATGGCCCGGGGCCCGAATCAACCTTCTCTATACCAGTCCTTCAG
>CAMPHL010000023.1 GCA_946885905.1 uncultured Pseudomonadota bacterium
TCGTGAGGATCGGATGGCGGTCGCCCGCGATCCGCTCCTGCAGCTTCATGATCGCGTCGATCACCGTCTCGGGGCGCGGGGGGCAGCCGGGGATGTAGACGTCGACCGGAACGATCCGGTCGATTCCGGCCACCGCGGCGTAGTTCTGGTAGAAGCCGCCGCTCGTGGCGCACGCGCCGAAGGCCATCACCCACTTCGGCTCGCACATCTGCTCGTAGACCTTGAGCAGGATCGGGGCCTGCTTGTGGGTGATCGTGCCCACGACCATCAGCAGGTCCGACTGGCGCGGCGAGAAACGGGGCAGCGCCGCGCCGAAGCGGTCGGTGTCGTAGGGCGTCGAGCTCACCGCCATGAACTCCATGGCGCAGCAAGCCGTCACGAAGGGGTAGGGGAAGAGCGAGAACTTGCGCGCCCAGCCCACCAGCTCGTCCTTCTTGCTGGTGAGGTACTCGAAGCCGCCGCGCTCGACGGTGCCGGCGGGATAGATCGGGATCGTGGCGGGGGTGGCGGCCATGGCTATTCGGTCACGGCTTCAAGCAGCCGCGCCTTGTAGATGTAGAGCAGGATCAGCACCAGCAGCACGGTGAAGAGCGCGAAGGTGACCAGCATGAAATCGTTGAGCGGCCGGGCCGCGAGCACCCAGAGGACGAGGAAGACCGTCTCCAGGTCGAAGAGCACGAAGGCGATGGCGATCCCGTAGTACTTGACTGCCACCGGGCGCACGTTGCGCGGGTCGACCGGCGTGGCGCCGCACTCGAACGCCTCCAGCTTCACCTTCGAGGCCGCGGGCTTGGGCCCGAGGAAGTGGTTCAGCACCAGCATCGATGCGACCACGGACAGGATGGCGAAGAGGTAGAGGAGGAAGGCCAGATACGGGTTCATCGACGTCCACGGTAGACGGGTGCCGCCCGCCGCTTTTGACGTGCATCAACGGCCGGTCGCGGCGCGCCGCGATACCGTATGTCATGGGAAAGGCACCACCCCGGAACACGGCTTCGGACCTCCATGGGGCCGGAAAGCTGGCCGTGGCGGGGGTCCTCGGGATCACCCGCGTGGTCGAGAACCTGCACCACAACATCACGCGCGCCCCGGGACCTCTGGGCACCGCCGAGCGCTCGCCCATGCGCGGGGTCTCGGGCCTCGTCTATCGCTCGATTCGCGGTGTCACGCACCTGGTGGGCAGCGGCCTGGACCTGGCCCTGGGCCAGCTCGCGCGGCTCCTCGCCGAGGAGCCCTCGTCGGACCGGCGGGAGGCGGTGTTGGCGGCGCTGAACGGGGTGCTCGGCGACCACCTCGCGGCGAGCGGCAATCCGCTCGCCATCTCCATGCTGCTGCGCCGCGACGGCGTGCCGGTCGAGCTCACCCGTGCCGAACTGCTCGAGGCGATCGGCCAGCCCGCGCCCCGGGTCGTGGTGATGGTGCACGGCCTGTGCCGCAACGACCTGCAGTGGCGCCGCGAGGGGCACGATCACGGTGCGGCCCTCGAGCGCTCCGCGGTCCCGACCACCGTTCTCTACCTGAGCTACAACACCGGACGCCCGATCATCGACAACGGGCGCGAGCTCACCCAGGTCCTCGAGGCGATGGCCCGGGCCTGGCCGGTGCCGCTGGAGGAAATCGCCTTCGTCGCGCACAGCATGGGCGGGCTGGTGGTCCGCAGCGCCTGCGCCCACGCGGCAACCGAAGGCCACCGGTGGCTACGCCAGCTACGCTCGGCCGTCTTTCTCGGAACGCCCCACGTGGGCACGCCGCTCGAGCGCGGCGGCGGCTGGGTCGATGCCGTGCTCGACGCGAGCCCGTATACGGCGGCGTTCGCGCAACTCGGCCGCATCCGCAGTGCCGGCATCACCGACCTGCGCCACGGCCTGGATTCGGCGCTGCCCGCTGGCGTGGCCTGCCACGCGATCGCCGGCTCGCTCGCGCGCCGAGCGGGTGGCGCGTCCGAGCGCCTTGTCGGCGATGGCCTTGTTCCGGTCGCAAGCGCCCTGGGGCTCGGGGCGGGACCTTCTGGCGCCGATCTCTTCTCCGCCGAGCGCCGATCGATCGTTTACGTCACCGGCCACCTCGCGCTGCTCAGCTCCAAACGCGTGAGCAGGATGATTGGGGACAGGCTTCGATCCGGTTGACGTTAGGCAGTCCGGATGAACCAAAGCGGCGGCGTGCGAAGATGCGCCGATGCGTGAGCCGGACATGGAGCAGCGCGTGCAGGCCCTTCCGCCCGCGATCCTGCGGGGGCTGCGGCGCGGCATCGAGAAGGAGGGCTTGCGGGTGCGTCCGGACGGAACGCTCGCGAGCACCACGCATCCCGCGGGCCTGGGCTCCGCGCTCACCCATCCGCGCATCACCACGGACTTCAGCGAGGCCCAGCTCGAGCTCATCACCGGCGTGCACGCCGATATCGAAGCGTGCCTGGCGGAGCTCACCGAGCTGCACCAGGTGGTCTATCAAAACATCGGTGACGAGCTCGTCTGGGACGCGAGCCTGCCGTGCAGGCTGCCCGCCGACGAGCAGATTCCGATCGGGCGCTATGGGAGCTCCAACCTCGGCCGGATGAAGCACGTCTACCGCCTGGGGCTATCGCACCGCTACGGGCGGCGGATGCAGGCGGTCTCCGGCATCCATTACAACTTCTCGATGCCCGCCGAGGCGTGGCCGGCGCTGCACGCGCTCGAGGCGAGCCCCGGCTCCCTAGAAATGTATGCGGACGCGCGTTACCTGGGACTGATCCGGAACTTCAAGCGCCACGGCTGGCTGCTGATCCTGCTGCTGGGATCCTCGCCCGTGGCCTGCGCCTCGTTCGTCGGCAACCGGAAGCATTCGCTGGAGTCCTGGGGGACGGGGACGCTCTTCGGGCCGGGTGCGACTTCGCTGCGGATGGGGCGGCTCGGCTACCAGAGCGAAGCCCAGTCCGATCTCGCCGTGAGCTTCAACGACCTCGCCGGCTATGCCGAGGCCCTCGAGCGCGGGATGCGGGTGCCGTACCCACCCTACGAGGCGATCGGCCTGGAGGAGGGCGGCGAATTCCGCCAGCTATCCACCGCGCTCCTGCAGATCGAGAACGAGTTCTACGGCACGATCCGGCCCAAGCGCACCATCACCCGCGGGCAGCGGCCGCTGCATGCGCTCGGCGAGCGCGGCATCGAGTACGTCGAGGTCCGATGCCTGGACGTCGATCCGTTCATGCCCGTCGGCATCGATGCCGACGCGATCCGACTGATCGACATGTTCCTGCTGCATTGCCTGCTCGCCGACAGCCCGCCGGACTCTCCGGCGGAGATTCGCGCGAATGCCGGCAATCAACGGGCGGTGGCGGAGGCGGGGCGCGATCCGGGAACACGGTTGGATCGTGCCGGCGAGCAGGTGACTCCCGCGGACTGGGGAAGCGCGCTGCTCAGGCAATGTGAGCCCATCGCCGCCGCGCTGGACCTCGCGTTCGGCGGCTCCGATTACGCGCGCGTGCTGCGGGCATCAGAGGCGGCGCTGCGAGATCCTGACACCCTGCCATCGGCGCGCGTGCTGCGTGCGGTGGAGAAGGATCACGGCGGGTCGTTTCCTGAATTCGTCCTCGCGCAATCAAGGCGTCATCGCGATGCGTTGTCCCATCCCCCGCTCGCGCCGGCTGCGAGGCAGCGATACGAGACGCTGGCGGCCGAATCGCTGGCCGAAGAGCGCCGGATGGAGGCGGGCGACGAGGTGTCGTTCGATGCCTACCGGAGGCGGTACCTGGAGCAGTCGCTGCTGGGGGGAAAGCATTTCGGCTCCAGCAGGTAGCGCCCAGGTCAAGGTAGGGATGCGCGCATAATTCCGCGAAAGTGGATGCCTCCACGGGGGGGCAAATGGCCAGGATCCTGGTAGCGGCATCTCCGGAACCTCGAGCAATCCTCGAACGGGTTTTGGCGGGCCACGAACTTCATTTCGCGGAAACGCTGGTGGAAGCCGTGAGATCCCTTGCCCAGCGGCCATACGATCTCATCATCTGCGCCATCGCTTTCGACGAATCCAAGATGTTCGACTTGCTCGGGTTGGCCCAGTCGACCACGGCATGGAAAAGTATTCCTTTTGTATGCGCGATTGTTCGAACCCACGTGGTCCGCGCGCCCTCCGCACGAGCGGCTGCGGCATTCACTTCGCGCCAACTAGGGGCTGCAGCATTCCTGGACGTCGCGGACTATCGAACGAACCCGGAGTCCGGCATGCGCGAGAAGATAGACCAGATTCTGGAAGCCGCTCGATGAGTCTTATGTTTCGTATTATTTGCAAATAAGGCAAAATATGCATATAATACGAAACCATGCCGAAGCCTCCGCCCACCGCGCTTCCGACTGAAAGAAAGCTCCTCCAAAAGCTTGGCGAGCGGGTCCGCCTCGCCCGCTTGCGCAGGAAGTTCTCCATGGTGCTGGTCGCCGAGCGGGCCGGGATGTCGCGGGTGACGCTCCACCGGATCGAGAAGGGGGACCCGGCGGTGACCTTCGGCAACTACCTGCGCGTCCTCATGGTGCTCGGGCTGGAGCGCGACGTTGACCTCCTCGCCCGGGACGACGAGCTTGGGCGCCGGCTCCAGGACCTCGAGCTTCCCAAACCGCGCAGCGCCAGGACATGAGCCGCGCGCGCGCATCGAGCCTCGAGGCGCACCTCGACTGCGATTTCCTCCCGGAGCGGCAGCCTGTCTGCGTGGGTCGCCTTGCCGAAGACCGCGGCAGCATCCGGTTCGAGTACACCGAGGATTGGATCGCGCGGGACACCGCCTTCCAGATCGACCCTGCCTTGACGCTTCACAAGGGTACGTTCCATCCGCAGCCGGACGTGGGCAACTTCGGTGTCTTCCTGGACTCTTCGCCCGATCGCTGGGGCCAGACGCTCATGCGCAGGCGCGAAGCGCTCGAGGCAAAGCAGGAGGGCCGCAAGGCCGGGACGCTCTACGCCTGGGATTTCCTCCTCGGCGTCCAGGACGCCACGCGCCAGGGGGCGCTGCGCTTCAAGGAGCCAGGTGGCGACTCATACCTGGATGACCACCCGCTGCCCGCGCCGCCGATCACCAGCCTGCGGGAGCTCGAGGCGGTGGCGTACGAGCTCAGCGCCAGGAAGATCGACGACCTCGACAAGCTCGCCAAATGGCTTTCGGTGCTTGTAGCGCCCGGGTCGTCGCTGGGTGGTGCGCGGCCGAAGGCCAATTTCATGATGGAGAACGGCGACCTGTGGATTGCCAAGTTTCCCGCGCAGGAGGACGCGCGCGACGTGGCGGCGTGGGAGTCCGTCATGCACGATCTCGCACGGGCATCGGGCGTCACCGTGCCCGAAGGCAAGCTGCTTCGCTTCGGCTCCGAACATCACACGTTCATCAGCAAACGCTTCGACCGGGCCGGCGGGCGCCGGCGGCACTACTGCTCCGCGATGACCTTGCTGGGCAAGAAGGATGGCGACGAAGGGAGCTACCTCGAGATCATCGAAGCCCTCGTGCGTTTCGGCGATCGAAGCACCGTCGACTCGCATCTGCGGCAGCTGTTCCGACGGGTCGTGTTCAACGTGCTCGCGGGACATCGCGATGACCACTTGCGCAACCACGGCTTCCTCCTGGGAGCCGAGGGCTGGCGGCTCGCACCTGCCTTCGACCTGAACCCGATCATCGACAGGCCGGATCACGTGCTGGCCATCGACGAGGCCAATCACCAGCCGGATCTCGAGATTGTCATGGCCACGCACGGCGAGTATAGATTGAAGTCCGGTGAGGCGAAGACGATCGTCGACGAGGTCCGCAAGGCCGTAGCAGGGTGGCGAGCCCGTGCGCGTCGATCTGGAATCTCGGCCGCGGAGATCGAGCTGGTGCAAGCGGCTTTCGCCAGCGTCGGCGGTGAGGCGCCCGCCGCCACGGTGCCTACCAGCCGTCGATCGAAAACTGCCCGGAGGTAGGAAGATGTGCGCATCGACATTGTCTGGCTATCGCTTGTTCAGGCATCCCGGGCATGCGTTGACGCCGCCGCAGGATCCCTTCAGGCAAGGCCGGCGGAAGATCACGCCGATCGCCATCGCGCCCATCGCGAGGGCGACGAGGATGAAGGCGGCGGTCACGAGGATGAGGAATTCGTCCACGGTCAGGCCCTTTCGGACGGAAGCGCCGCGAAGGCCGGGGTGGAACGCTCGGCAAGGCCGTCTCCGCGCCGCTCGATGAAGTAGGCCGTGAGGCCGCGGGCGAGAGCGAGCTCGTACCCTGCTTGGGGCCCGGCCACGAAAAGCGCCGTGGCCCAGGCGTCGGCGCTCGCGGCATCGGCGGCGACCACCGACACCGAGGCGAGCGCGTGGCGCGCGGGAGCCCCGGTGCGCGGATCGATCTCGTGGGAATAGCGGTTTCCATCCTGCTCGAAGTAGATGCGGTAGTCGCCGGAAGTGGCGAGCGCCCCGCCATCGAGGGCCACGATCCGGTGCACGGCCCGCGCTGGCGCGTCGGGCCGCTCGATGCCGATGCGCCACGGCTGGTGATGCGCGTTCAGACCGCGGGCGCGCATCTCGCCGCAGATGTCCACGAGGTAATCGGTGAAGCCAAGCCGCTCCAACGCTTGCGCGACACGGTCTGCGCCGTAGCCCTGCGCGATGCCCGAGAGGTCGATCGCGAGCCTGGGGTTGCCCTTGGCGAGGGTGCCGCGGGCTGCGTCGAGCTCGAGTGCGCGCCAGTTCACCGCTTCGCGCGCGCGGGCGAGATCGTCGGCCTCGGGCCGCACGCGCACCCCGCCCGGTCCGAAGCCCCAGGCGTCGACGACCGGGGCGATGGTGACGTCGAAGTGGCCGTCCGAGGCCTCGCTCACCGAGTGCGCGGCGGCGATAACCTGCGCGAGCTCGGAGGAGACGGCCACCGGGCGCTCCGCGGCGTGGCGATTGAAGTGCGAGAGCTCCGAGCCCGGCTCGAAGCTGGACATGCGCGCGACGACGTGGCCGAGCTCGCGCTCGACGGTTGCGTGCGCTTCGGCCGCACCGCCCGCGTCGAGTCCCGGCGCGAAGAGCTTCACGGTATAGGACGAGGCCATCGTCTGCCCCTGGAAGACATGCAGCGCGGTGGGCCGCGCGCGGGATGTTCCGATCCAGGTGCCCGCCGCGGCGAGGGCGAGGGCGCCGGCGCCGGCAGTGATCAGGCCCCGGCGCGAGGCGGAGAAATTCGATTTCATCAGTGGACTCCCGTCTGGCTGCGCACGGCGGCCTCGAGGCGGCCCTCGCCGTGGCGGATCATCTGGAAGGCGAGGTCGCGCATCGAGACCAGCCCGTGCACCTTGGGCCCGTCGATCACGAGCAGGTGGCGGAAGCGCTGCACGTACATGAGGGCGAGGGCGGCCTCGAGCGTGGTGCCCGGCGAGACGAACTTCACGTCCCGCGTCATCACCAGGGAGACCGGCGTGGCCCGCGGATCGCGCCCTTCGGCCACGACGCGCACCAGGAGGTCGCGCTCGCTGAAGATGCCGGCGACGAGGCCGTCTTCGGTCATCACCAGCACCGCGCCCACCTCGCGCCGGGTCATCTCCTCGACGGCGACGGACACGCTCGCCGCCGCGGGCACCGTGTAGAGGGCGTCACTGCCGCGGTCGCGCAGCACGTGCTCGATGGTCGTCTGTTGTTGGCTCATGTCGTTGTCCGTTTCAGCCGAAGTCGTCCAGCAGGATGTTTTCGCGGTCCACGCCGAGGTCGAGCAGCATCGCGATGACCGCGCGGTTCATGACGCCCGGCCCGCACATGTAGTACTCGATGTCTTCGGGCGCGGGGTGGTCCTCGAGGTAGCCCTCGCGCAGCACGTCGTGGATGAATCCCGTGGGCCCGGTCCAGTTGTCCTCGGGCAACGGTTCCGAGAGCGCGAGATGCCAGGTGAAGTTCGGGTTCTCGCACGCGAGCTGCTCGAACTCCTCCACGTAGAAGGCCTCCTTGAGGCTGCGCGCTCCGTACCAGAAGGTCATCTTGCGTTTCGAGCGCAGGCGCTTCAGCTGGTCGAAGATGTGCGAGCGCATCGGCGCCATGCCGGCCCCGCCGCCCACGAAGCACATCTCCTTGCCGGTCTCGCGCGCGAAGAACTCGCCGAACGGGCCGGACACGGTGACCTCGTCGCCGGGTTTCAGGTTGAAGATCCACGAGCTCATGATCCCCGGCGGGATCGCCACGTCGTATCGCGGGGGGAAGGCGATGCGGATGGTGAAGAGCAGGATCGCCTTCTCGAGGGGAAAGCTCGCCATGGAGTACGCGCGCTCCACGCGCTCGGATGCGGACGAGCGGAAGCGCCACAGGTCGAACTTCTCCCAGTCCTCGCGGAAGGGCACCTCGATGTCGAAGGTGCGGAACTCCAGCGCGTGCGGCGGGCATTCGATCTGCACGTAGCCGCCGGCGCGGAACGGCACTTCCTCGCCTTCGGGAAGCGCGAGCTTGAGCTCCTTGATGAAGGTCGCGACGTTGCGGTTCGAGACCACCTTGCAGCGCCACTTGCGCACCTCGAAGATGTGCGGCTCGAGCTCGATCGCCATGTCGCGCTTCACCTTCACCTGGCAGGCGAGCCGATGTCCGCGGGCGGCCTTGCCCCGGGTGATGTAGCCCGTCTCGGTGGGCAGGAGCGAGCCGCCGCCTTCCTTCACCACGACGTCGCAGACGCCGCATGCGCCCTTGCCGCCGCACGCCGACGGAATGAAGATCTTCTGGGCGGCGAGGGTGCCGAGCAGGGTGTCGCCTGCGGCGACGCGCATCGACTTCGCCGGATCGTCGTTCACCCGGATCGTGACCGCCCCGGATTGCACGAGCTTGCGGCGCGCGCCCAGGAGCACGCCCACGAGCGCCAGCACGACGGTCGTGAACATGGCCACGGCGGCGAGGATTTCGGTCACAGCTGGATCCCCGAGAAGAGCATGAAGGCGATCGACATGAGGCCGGCCGAGACGAGCGTGATGCCCAGGCCGCGCAGGCCCTTGGGCACGTCGGAGTAGCGCAGCTTCTCGCGCACGGCCGCCAGCGCCACGATCGCCACCGCGAATCCCAGTCCCGAGCCCAACCCGAAGACCGCGCTTTCCGCGAACGTGTAGTCGCGCTCCTGCATGAAAAGCGAGCCGGCGAGGATCACGCAGTTCACCGCGATGAGCGGAAGGAAGACGCCGAGGGTCGCGTACAGGGCCGGCAGGTAGCGGTCCATCGCCATCTCGACCACCTGCACCGCGGCCGCGATGGTGCCGATGAAGAGGATGAAGGCGAGGAAGGTAAGGTTCACGCCGGCGAGCGAGGGGTGCAGGCCGCCCAGCGCGCCCTCGTTCAGCAGGTAGCGCAGGATGAGGTTGTTCAACGGCACCGTGAGCACCTGCACGAACACCACCGCCGCGCCCAGCCCGACCGCCGTCTGCACCTTCCGGGAGCAGGCGAGGAACGAGCACATGCCGAGGAAGAAGGCGAGCGCCATGTTCTCGAGGAACACGCTGCGCACGAGGATGTTGAGGTAGTGCTCCACGGCGCTAGTCCTTCTCCTGAAGCCGCGGCTGGAGCGTGCGCTGCAGCCAGACGATGAGCGCGAGGATGAAGAGCGCGGAGGGCGCGAGCAGCATGAGGCCGTTGGGCTCGTACCAGCCGCCCTCGGCGGTGACCGGCAGCACCTGGCGCCCGAAGAGGCGCCCGGCGCCCAGCAGCTCGCGCGCGAAGCCGATCGCCACCAGCACCAGCGCGTAGCCGGCGCCGTTGCCCACGCCATCGAGGAACGAGCGCCACGGCGGGTTCTGCATCGCATAGCCCTCCGCGCGGCCCATGACGATGCAGTTGGTGATGATGAGGCCCACGAAGACCGAGAGCTCGAGCGAGAGCTCGTAGAGGTAGGCCTTGAGCGCCTGGTCCACCACGATCACGAGCGAGGCGATGACGGCCAGCTGCACGATGATGCGGATCGCGCCGGGGGTGTAGTTGCGCAGCAGGCTCACCGCGACGTTGGCGAGCGCCGTGACGAGCAGCACGCCCACGCCCATCACGATCGCTTTGTCCATCCGCGTGGTCACCGCGAGCGCCGAGCAGATGCCCAGCACCTGCACCGAGACCGGGTTGATCGCGACGATCGGGTTTACGAGGGCCTTCTGCTCCGCCTTGCCGAAGGTTGGCAGCGCCGCGCTCATGCGGATTTTTCCTTGCGCAGGCGCTCGAGGTAGGGGGCGTAGCCGTCGCGCGAGAGCCAGAAGCGCACGAGCCGGGACACGCCGTTGCTGGTGATGGTCGCGCCCGAAAGGCCGTCCACCTTGTTCGGGTCCTGCTCGGGCGGCCCGGCGCGGCCCTTGATCACCGTGAGCCGCGGTTCCCAGTTGCTGTCGTAGGCCTTGCGCCCGACCCACAGCGCCTGCCAGCGCGGGTTGGAGATCTCCCCGCCCAGCCCCGGCGTCTCCTTCTGCTCGTAGAACGTGAGGCCGCGCACCGTGTTGCCGTCGCGGTCGAGCGCGAGGAAGCCGTAGATCATGCCCCACATGCCCATGCCTTCGATCGGCAGGACCACCTGCTCCACGCCGGCGTGTGTCCCTTTCACGAGGTACACGGTCTGGTAGGTGGGCAGGCGCGAAACGCGCGCCTCGTTGGGCGGGGCGGTGCGAGAGAGCTGTGGATCGTTGCGTGCCTTGCGTGCGTCGTAGGTGCGCAGGTCGAGCTTGTCCTCGGGCAGCAGCTCGCCGGTCTTCAGGTCGATGGCGCGCACCACGACGCGCTCTTCGAAGCGCCGGATCACCTCGGTATCGGAAAGCGATTCGGCGGGCGTCGCCAGGCCCGCGGCGAGCAGCACGTTCTTCTGCTGGTAGGCGCGGGCGTTGGCCTCCTGGCGCTCGCGCAGGGAGACGGCCGCCGCGGCCACGAGTGCGGCGCAGGCAACGCTCACCGCCGCCGCGAAGAGCACCGTGTAGCGCGGGGAGTCAAGTCTCGGCACGGCGCCTGGCCCTGCGGCGGAGGTTCGCGCGCACGACCACCCAGTCGATCGTCGGCGCGAGCACGTTCATGAAGAGGATCACCAGCATCATCGACTCGGGATAGGCCGGGTTCACGACGCGCGTGAGCACCACGAGCGCCCCGATCAGGATCGCGAAGACCCAGCGGCCCGCGTTGGAGAAGGGAGCGGTCACGGGGTCGGTCGCCATGAAGACGGTGCCGAACATCCAGCCGCCGGCGACCATGTGCCACCAGAACGGCACCGCGTAATAGGCGTTGGTGGCCGAGCCGGCCAGGTTGAAGAGCGTCGCCATGGCGATCGTGCCGAGCGCCACGCCGGCCATGATCCGCCACGAGGCGATGCCGGTCACGAGCAGCATGGCCGCGCCGAGGAGGCAGGCGAGGGCGGAGGTCTCGCCCATGGACCCGGGCTCGAAGCCGATGAACGCCGTCCACCAGGCGCCATCCGCGGGCGAGAAGGCGCCTGCCACCTGCCGCATCTGCGCGAGCACCGTGGCGCCCGAGTAGCCGTCGACCGCGGCCTGCGGCGGGACCGCGTACCAGACCGCGTCGCCGGAGATCGCCGCCGGATAGGCGAAGAAGAGAAACGCGCGCGCGGCGAGCGCGGGGTTCACGAAGTTCATGCCCGTGCCCCCGAACACCTCCTTCGCGAGCACCACGCCGAAGCTGATCCCGAGCGCCGTTTGCCAGAGCGGGGTCGTCGGCGGCAGGATGAGCGGGAAGAGCATCCCGGTCACGAAGAAGCCTTCGTTCACCTCGAGCTTGCGCACGACCGCGAAGCCCACCTCCCAGGCGAGGCCCACTCCCATGGTCACGGCGTAGAGCGGCAGGAAGTAGAGCGCGCCGTGGACCACGTTGGCGGTGAGGCTGGCGGGCGAGTAGCCCACGCCGAGCAGCCGGATCACCGCGTGGCGCCATCCGTCCAGCGCGGCCAGCTTCGCCGGGTCGAGCGCGAGGTTCGCCTGGAGCCCGGTGTTGTACATCGCCATCGCGACGCAAGGCAGCGTCGCGATCACGACCAGCATCATCATGCGCTTCAGATCGAGCGCGTCGCGCACGTGGGCGCCGGTCTTCGTGACCGAGCCCGGCGTATAGAAGAAGGTATCGGCCGCCTCGTAGAGCGGGTAGAGGCGGGCGAGCCGGCCACCCTTGTGGAAGTGCGGCGCGGCGCGGTCGAGGAGGGCGCGCAGCGCCTTCACGCCGCAGCCCTCTCTATCCGCGCAAGCGCCGCGCGCAGCAGCGGGCCGTATTCGGCCTTGCCCGGGCAGACAAAGGTGCAGAGCGCGAGATCCTCTTCGTCCAGCTCGAGCGCACCCATCTCCTCGGCCCAGTCGTCATGCCCGCCGATCAGCGCGCGCAGCAGGAACGTGGGCATCAGGTCGAGCGGCATGACGCGTTCGTAGGCGCCGATCGGAACCATCGCGCGCGCGCCGCCGTTCATGGCTGTCGTGAGGACGCGCTCCCTGCGGGTGAAGGCGCCCAGCACCACGCCCCAGAGCGAGAACTTGTCCGCGCCGGGCGCGATCCAGCCGAACATCTCGCGCGCGTCGCCTTCGGGGAGGGCCGAGACCTGGAGGTGATGGCGTCCGAGGTAGCCGTGCACCTCACCGGCGGCCGTGCGTCCGTCGAGGACCGATCCCGAGACCACTCGCTGGCGGCCGGTCGAGAGCTCGCCGCGCGCGAGCTCGTCGGTCGAGGCGCCCATGGGCGCGCGCACGAGGCGAGGCCGCGTGACGCCGGGCCCGGCCAACGAGATCACGCGTTCGCAATCGAGCTCGCCGGTCGCCACCAGGCGCCCGATGGCGGCGACATCCTGGTAGCCGATGTGCCAGACGCTGCGGT
>CAMPHL010000024.1 GCA_946885905.1 uncultured Pseudomonadota bacterium
CGCTCGCGTTGGGCGGCATCGGCACCTGGCCCCAGACGCCCGAGCCGCCCTTCTTCACCTTCTCGACCAGCTTGGCCTCGGCGCCCTTGTCGTTCCTGTACTTGGCGGCGACGTCCTTGTAGGCGGGGCCGACCAGCTTCTTGTCGACGGCGTGGCAGGCGGTGCAGGCATTCTTCTTGGCGAGCTCCTCGTTGGCGAGGGCGGGCAGGGCGGCGATGGCGGCGGCCGCGGCGAGGAGGGCGATCTTTCTCATCTTCGTTTCCTGTGGCAGTTGGGGGTTATCGGGCAGCCGGGATTCTGGGCAATCCGAGCGTTTCGCGCAATTTGTCGGGTGTCTGCACAGGCTGCAGGCAAGTAACGCCCTCGCATACCCACGCGTTGACCGCGTCGTTGGCCGGCTTGGCGAGCACCTCCGGCAGCGATCGAGTCCCCGCGGGGATGAAGAGGGAGATGGAAGTCGGGAGGTACGCCTCGTCGAGCATCCGCCGCCAGGGCGTGAAGCCGTCACGCGCGCCGGAGACGATCACGGTGCGTGGAGGCTCGAGCTGCTCCTCGAGCGCCGCGAGCATGGTCCCGAAGCCGGCGGGCTGGCGTTGCACCTGCGGCCAGAAGAGCGCGACGGTGCCGGCGGCGGCATCCGCGAATCGCGCTTCGCCGGTGAGGAAGGACAGCCGGTTGAGCGCGAGCGCGGCCACCGCATTGCCCGAGGGCGTGGCGTTGTCGGGTCCGGGCTTCGGGCGCTGGATGAGCTTCTCGTGGTCGTGGGCGGTGAAGTAGAAGCCGCCCGCCTCGCGGTCGTGGAAGCGTTCGAGCAGCACGTCGCCCAGTTCCCGGGCCCAGTCCAGGTACTCGACGCGGAAGTCGGCCTGCAGCATCTCGAGCAGCGCCGCCAGGAGGTAAGCGTGGTCGTCGAGGTAAGCGTCGAGGTGCGCGCGCCCGTCCTTGTACGTCGCGAGCAGGCGGCCGTCGTTCCAGAGCCGCCCCCTGATGAATGCGAGCGCTCGACGCGCGCTTTCGAGCCAGTCGGCGCGCTCGAACGCCCGGCCGGCACGCGCCATGCCGCCGACCATGAGCGCGTTCCAGCTCGTGAGCACCTTCTCGTCGCGGCCCGGGCGCACGCGCTTGTCGCGCGCCGCGCGCAGCTTCGCGCGCGCCGAATCGATGAGCGATTGGAGCGCCCCATCGGTGGTTTCCATGATCCGCGCGAGCTCGCCCAATGGATGCGCCACCACGAGGTGCCAGGCCTCGCCTTCGAAGTTGGGGGGGCGGTCGAGCCCGAAGTGGATCGAGGCGACCTCGAACTCTTCGCGCGACAGGAGCCCGCGGATCTCGTCCATGCTCCAGACGTAGAACTTGCCCTCGTGCCCCTCGGAGTCGGCGTCGAGCGAGGAGTAGTAGCCGCCCTCGGGCGATTGCATCTCGCGCATCACCCACGCCGCGGTCTCCACGCAGACGCGCTCGTAGATCGGCTGGCGCGTGACGCACCATGCGTCCGCATACAGGCGCATCAGCCAGCCGTTGTCGTAGAGCATCTTCTCGAAGTGCGGGATCGCCCATTCGGCATCGACGCTGTAGCGCGCGAAGCCGCCGCCCACCTGGTCGTAGATCCCGCCCTGGGCCATGCGGGTGAGCGTGAGGCGCGCGCGCTCGAGGGCGCCCTTGTCGCCCGTGGCCGCGTGGCGCCGCAGCAGCAGCTCGATCGAATCCGGGTGCGGGAACTTGGGCGCGCCGCTGAAGCCGCCGTGCTCCTTGTCGAACGCTTCCTCCAGGTATGCGGCCGCTGCATCGAGGGGCGCGCGCGAGAACTGGGAGGGATCGGCCGCGCCCGCGCGGGGCTGCATGCGTTCGAGGGCTTGTGCGACCTGGGCGCCGTTCCCGCGGATCTCGTCCTGGTTCTGATCGTAGTACTGGCGCACGCGCCAGAGGAGGTCGGGGAAACCCGGCATCCCGTATCTGGGCTTGCTCGGGAAATACGTGCCCCCGAAGAACGGCAGCTGGTCCGGGGTGAGGAACATCGTGAGCGGCCAGCCCCCGTTGCGCTGCGTGAGCAGGGCCTGGGCGAGCTGGTAGATCTGGTCGATGTCGGGACGCTCCTCGCGGTCGACCTTCACGTTCACGTAGAGATCGTTCATGACCTTCGCGATCTCCGGATCCTCGAACGATTCGTGCGCCATCACGTGGCACCAATGGCAGGCCGAGTAGCCCACGGAGAGCAGGATCGGCTTGCCGCTTCGCCTGGCCTCCGCGAGCGCTTCCTCGCCCCACGGATACCAGTCCACCGGGTTTTCGGCGTGCTGCTGCAGGTAGGGAGAAGTCTCCCGGGCGAGGCGGTTGGCCATGGGGCTAGGACACGGGTGTATGCGGGCGGTTCTAGACTACACGCCACGCAGATGAGCCTTCGGAGGGCCGCCATGCAGACCACGCTCGAGCACGCCGGCAACACCGTCGAGAACCCGACCGACGCGGACATCGACCGCGCCCTCGAGGCCCCGCGCGACGACGACTGGTTCCTGTCGCTGCATCGTGGAGACGATTGCATGGAGGCGATGATCGACGCGGGCGCGCTCTGGGTCGAGGTGACCGAGGAGGACAAGTTCGTCCAGGCGCGTTCGCAGCTCGACCAGCCGCTCGTGAGATCGATGCTCCTTTCTTTCCGCAACGGCGACCACGCCTGGCGCGACATGGCGTTGTGGAAGGAGCCCCCGCCACGCAAGAAGGACACGCTGAAGGGGCCGGCGGGCCTCATCCTGGGGCTGGTCGGCATCTTCGTGGCGCTGGTCCTCGTCGGCATCTTCACCGACAAGGCCGGCTGGATGGTGGTCGGGTTCGCGCTGATGTTCCCCGGCATCATCGCGGTCGCCACGATCGTGAAGGTGGCCGAGGTGAGCCGCGCGGCGTCCTGGACCAAGGCGAGCGGACGCATCACGCGCTCGGAGCTCGCCACCGAAAAGCGCCAGGACAGGGAAGTCGAAGTCCCGATCATCGAGTACGAATACAGGGTGGGCTTCCACACGCTGGTCGGCAAGCGCGTGAGCTTCGCCGAGCTGATCGCGGGGCCGCTGGCCAGGGAAACCCTCGCGCGCTACCCGGTCGGCACGGGCGTACCGGTCTACTACGACCCGGCGAATCCCTCGGAGGCGGTGATCGAGCGCGACCTCCCGACCTTCGTGCACTCGATCTGGGGAATCGTCGCGGCGCTGGCGGCAGCGATCCTTTTCGGCGCGTGGTGGTACCTCATCCGGTAGCCCGGCGCGCCGGCCACCTGACAAGTCCCAGGATCAACGCGCACCCGAAGAGGATGATCGCGCATCCCGTGATCCGTCCCGGGGTGAGCGGCTCGCCCAGGAAGAGCACGCCCCAGATCATCCCGAAAACGGGCACGAGCAGCGTGACGGTGCTCGCCTTGACCGGGCCGATGTCGGCGATGAGGCGGTAGTAGTAGATGAAGGCCACGGTGGTCGACACCACTGCGAGTCCAAGGACGGCGAGCCACGCCACGCGCGGCACGGCAGTGAGGTCGCGATCCAGCGGCGTGAACGGCAACAGCACGATGGCTGCGAAGAGCAGCGTATATGCCGAGGTGGCGACGGGCGCCGCTTCGCGCAGCCGCACGCGGTTGTAGACGATGTTGACGCCATAGAGGATCGTCGCGGCGATCGACATCGAGGCGGCCAGGAGCTCCTGGGAGCTCATCGGCCGGGGTGTCCATCCCACCAGCACCGCGGTCCCCGCGATGGAGAGCACGATGCCCGCCGACTTCGCGGGCGTGATCGCCTCGCGAATCCACATGGCGGCCAGGAGCGTGGTGAAGAGGGGCACCAGCGCATTGAGGATCGAGGCGGTGGAGGCGTCGATCGTGCGCAGGGCCTCGGCGATGAGCACGAACGGCACCGCGGTGCCCACGATCGCGACGAAGAGCCAGGGACGCCAGTGCGCCCGCCAGCCGGACACGCGTCCCGTCGCGAACATGAACGCGAGCAGCATCAGGCCCGCCAGGAGCACGCGAGCCTCGATGAGGAGCGCGGGCCCGAGGTGCGGGACCGCCACGCGCATGAACAGGTACGACGCGCCCCACATCGCGCCCAGGGCGACGAGGCGCGCGGCGTCCTGTGGCCTCAAACGAGCGATCTCTGCAGCACGCCCTCCAGCTCGAGGAGCACGCGCTTGCGGTCCAGGCCGCCGGCGTAGCCGGTGAGGCTGCCGTCGGAGCCCACGATGCGGTGGCAGGGGATCGCGAGGCTCACGGGGTTGCGGCCCGTGGCCGCGCCCGCTGCGCGCGCCTGCCCCGGCGCTCCGGCGCGATTGGCCAGCTCCGCGTAGCTCATGGTCTTGCCGAACGGGACGCGCGCAATTTCCCGCCAGACGCGTTGCTGGAATGCGGAGCCCCGGGGAGCGAGCCGAAGGTCGAACTGGGTGCGCTTGCCGGCGAAGTATTCGGCGAGCTGGGTGCCGCAGGCGGCGAGGTCGGGCGACTGCGGATCCTCGATCCAGTCGGGCATCTCCTCGGGCGCGTACTTGGCGCCGGCGAATTCGATGTGGGTGATGCCGTCGTCCTCCGCCGTCGCGTACATCGGGCCGAGGGGCGATTCGTAGCGTGCGAAGCGGGTCATTTCGTTTCCTCCAGCGATTTCCACAGGTGCATGAGCGCATAGCCGCGCCACGGGCGCCACCGCTCCGCGGCTTGCAGGGCGCGTGCGCCGGTGAGGCGCATCGCCTTGAGCGCCGCCACGTCCGGGTGCGGGAATGCGTCCGGCCAGGCGATGGCGCGCATGGCGATGTAGTGCGCCGTCCAGGGTCCGATGCCGGGGATGTCGTTCAGGGCCGCGAGCGTCGCGTCGACGTTCGCCGACGGATCGAGGCGTAGCGAGCCCTGCTCGAGCACACGCGCCAGCGCGATGATCGCCCGCGCCCGGCTCGCGATGATGCCGTGGCGGGCGATGTCGCCCTCGCCGAGCGATGCGACGCGCTCGGCGGTGGGGAAGATCGTGTCGAGTCCCTCGTGCGGCGTCTCGATCGGCTCGCCGAAGGCGCGCGCGAAGCGGCCCGCGATCGTCGTGGCCGCCCTCACGGTCACCTGCTGTCCGAGGATGCCGCGTACCGCTACCTCGAATCCGTCGATCGCGCCGGGCAGGCGGATGCCGGGGTTCGTGGCAGCCAGCGGCCCCAGCGCCGCGGCGACCTCGTCGGGCCGGCATGCGAGGTCGAAGAGCGCCTTCACCCGCGCGAGCACCGCGGGGATCGCCGTGGCGAGGCTCGCACTGGCCATTACACGCAGGGCCGTCTTGCGCGGAGTGAGGGATACCTCGATCCATCCCTTCGCCTCGCCCCGGGCACCGGCTGTCGCCGGCCCGGGGCCCAATCTCATCGTCCGCCGATAACGCTTCTCGTCGACCACCTCCACCCCCGCGATCGCCCGCTTCTGCAGGAAGGCGAGCATCCACGGCCAGTCGTAGGGCGGGCGATATGCCAGGTCGAAGGCGAGCTTCTCGACCGGCGTCCGGCGTGCCCGGGCGCGGCGAAGCTCTCCGGGCGTCATCCGGTAACGCGTGCGGAAGAGATCGTTGAAGCGGCGCAGGCTGGCGAAGCCGCTCGCCATCGCCACATCGAGCACCGCCATGTCCGTGTCCGTGAGCAGCCGCTTGGCGAGGAGCAGGCGCTGCGTCTGCGCGTACTCCACCGGCGCCACCCCGAACTCCTGCTGGAAGACGCGCCGCAGGTGGCGATCCGTCACGCCAAGCTCCGCCGCCATTGCGGCGAGGCTCGCATCCTGCAGGTGCCCGTCTTCGATCAGCCGTGCCGCGGACTGTGCCAGGCGCCGGTTCGCGTCCACGGCCGCGTGGCCGGGAGCGAGCTCCGGCCGGCAACGCAGGCACGGCCTGTATCCCTTCGCCTCGGCGGCCGCGGCGCTCGGAAAGAAGCTGCAGTTGTGGCGCAACGGCGTGCGCGCGGTGCACACCGGCCTGCAATAGATCCCCGTGGTTCCCACCCCCACGAAGAACCGCCCATCGAAGCGGGCGTCGTGCGAGACGAGGGCGCGGTAGCACTGGTCCGAGTCGAGCAGCATGAGGCCATTATCCGCCGGGCCGGCGACCGGCGCTCGCCATTTTCGGACATCGAAAAAATGGCGCGGCGTCCTTTTCAGGCCCGCTCGATCCGGGCGGCGAAGCAGCCCCGGCGTGCGAAATGCGCGTGCAGGTAGGCGATCTCGCCGTTGGCGAAGAACTGCTCGACCAGCGCGACGAGCGCCCTGCCCTCGACGACCTCCGCCGCGATCATCATCCCGCCCGTGTCGAAGCCGCGCACGGCGAGCAGCCGCGGCAGCAGCGCAGGCGGGATGGCGTTCACTTCGTCGAAGGAAGGCTGCTCGCGTTCGCGTACGTAGATCGCGTGGCTCGAACGATAGGGCGAGTCCACCGGCAGGTGCTCGTAATTGAGCAGCAGCACGGGCTCGCCGGGCTCGGCGTCCTCCAGGCTCACGCGGCAGGGAAAGCCGGGCTTCTCGTCGCAGGTCTTGCGCAACGCGCGGTGGCGTGCGAGCTCGGCATCCGAAAGCCCGAAGAGGTGGTGAAACCGGCTGGCATCCAGTCCGGTGATCCTGAAGTCCATGTCGTTTGGCTCCGTCTGGCGATGGGCGCATAGTGGCTCGGCGGCGGCGCGTGGTCGCGCCGTTTTCGGACGTCGAAATCGAGGGACGCGTGCCCAGGCCCAGCGAGTTCGTCCAGCACGTGGTGGAGACGCTGCGATTGCTCGGACCGGTGCAATCGAAGGCCATGTTCGGCGGCTGGGGGCTCTATCACCAGGGGACCTTCTTCGCGCTCGTCCTCGATGACACCCTGTACCTCAAGACCGACGACGAGAGCCGGGCGCGATTCGAGGCCGAGGGGCTGCTCCCGTTCGTCTTCTCGATGAAGGCCGGCGAGGTGACCACGTCGTACTACCAGGCGCCGGATGAGGCGCTCGAAAGCCCGGAAGTGATGGCGCACTGGGCGCGGCTCGCTTACGCCGCCGCCCTTCGCGCGCCGGCGAAACGCAAGCAAAGGCTCGGGCGAAAGCGGCCACCGTCCGGCCGAACCTGAAGCAGTCCGGTCGCGGTTTCGTATACTTGCGACCTTCCTGTCCGCTTCTTCCCATTGCGATGAACTACCGCAGGCTCGGCCGTTCCGGCCTCAGGGTGAGCGAGCTTTCGTTCGGCTCGTGGGTGACGTACGGCAACCAGCTCGACGGCAACGCGGCGCGCGAGTGCATGGCCGCCGCATACGATGCGGGCGTCAACTTCTTCGACAACGCGCAGGTCTACGCCGCCGGCAAGAGCGAGGAGCTCATGGGCGAGGCGCTGAAGAAGCTCGGATGGCCGCGCATGAAGTACGTGGTCTCGACCAAGTTCTTCTGGGGCATAGCCGACGGCCCGAACGAGCGCAACACGCTCAACCGCAAGTATCTGCTGGATGGCATCGACTCGTCCCTCAGGAGGTTGCAGCTCGATTTCGTCGACATCGTCTACTGCCACCGCCCGGATGCGAACACGCCGCTCGAGGAAACCGTCTGGGCGATGCACGACATGATCGAGCGCGGCAAGGCGCTCTACTGGGGCACCTCCGAATGGAGCGCCGCGGAGGTCATGGGCGCCTGGCAGATCGCCGAGCGCCACCATCTGCGCAAGCCCGTCGTGGAGCAGCCCGAGTACAACCTCTTCCATCGCGAGCGGGTGGAAGTGGAGTACGCGCGGCTCTACGACGAGATCGGCATCGGGCTCACGACGTGGAGCCCCCTCGCCTCGGGACTGCTCACCGGCAAGTACCGCGGCGGCGTGCCCAAGGACAGCCGCGGCGCCATCCCGCGCATGTCGTTCCTGGTGAAGGAGCTCACCGACAGGAAGAAGAACGATGCGGTCGATGCGCTCGAGGTGATTGCGAAGGAGCTGGGCTGCACGCTCGCGCAGCTTGCGCTCGCCTGGTGCGCGAAGAACCCGCACGTCTCGACCGTGATCACGGGCGCCTCGCGTGTCTCGCAGGTGCAGGAGAACATGAAGGCGGCCGCGGTGATCCCGAGGCTCTCGCCGCAGGTGATGGAGCGCATCGACTCGGCCACTGCCGGCCTCGCGGACCGGGACTGATGGCGGCTCGAAGCGAAACCGGGGTCCTCGAGAACCCCTCGGTCGTTCGCGTCGTGAACGCGCTGCGCGTCCTGGGCATCGACTCGCCCATCGTCGAGCTCCCGGGAGCGGCCCACACCGCGAAGCTCGCCGCCCGCTTCCTCGGCTGCGAGTTGGGCCAGATCGCCAACTCGCTGGTGTTCCGCGGTCTTGCCAGCGGCGGCGCGATCCTGGTGATGTCTTCGGGCGCTAATCGCTTCGACATGGCGAAGCTCGCTGCCGCCGCGGGCGAGGAGACCGGCAAGGCCGATGCGGAGTTCGTGCGCGCGGCCACGGGCCTCGCGATCGGCGGCGTGGCGCCGGTTGGCCACACCGGTACGCTCCGAACGTTCGTCGAGCGCTCCTTGTCCGAGTGGCCCGAGGTCTGGGCGGCCGCCGGCCACCCGAACACGGTCTTTGCGCTGACCTACGACGAGCTCGTACGGATCACCCGCGGGAAAGAGGTCGACGTCGCGGCGTAGGAATCAGGCGCCGCGCCGGCGTCGTTATGGCGGGCTCGGCGGGCGGCGAAGCGCTGCAGCGGCCGGGATGGCAGCTATTTCTTCGTCCAGTCCCCCGCGAACACGCGCGCGAGCCTGGCGGGATCCACGTACTTGCGGAACGCCGCGTTCGCCTGCTCGAGCGTGACCGCCTCGATCTCGCGGTCGATGCGCGCCACGTAGTCCATCGTGCGGCCGAGCTCGAGCTGGTTCGTGAGCGCCACGGTGAGGTCGCGGTCCTGGGCGAGCGACAGGCGCCGGCCCTGCAGCAGCCCGCTCTTGCCGTCCTTCAGCTCCGCCTCGGTGAAGCCCTCGCGCATCACGCGGCCCAGCTCCTCGGCGAACGCGTCCTCCAGCCGCTTCACGTTCTGCGGCGCGTAGATCGCCGCGGCGGTGAAGGTGGCGTGCGGCTCGTGCGAGCTCGCGTTGATGCCGGCGCCCACGCCATAGCTCGTGCCGTCCTTCTCGCGGATGCGCTTCCACAGGATCGAGCCCGTGCCGCCGCCCACGATGCGCGCGGCCACCAGCGCCGCGGCGTAATCGGGCGCGTCGTCCTTGAGCGGGAAGCGAAGCTGCGCCATGAAGTAGGCGTTGGCCTTGTCCGGCGTGGACAGCCGATTCTCTCCGGGCGGCATCGCATAAACCGGTTGAGGCACGCGCGTGTAGGGCTTGGCGCTCTTCCAGTCGCCGAAGAGGGTCTGCAGCTGCGCCCGCAGCGCTGGCGCGTCGAAATCGCCCACGGCCGCGAGCTCCGCGTGGTCCGCGCCGTAGAAGTCGCGGTGGAAGGCCTTCACGCGTTCGAGCGCGACCGCCTTCACGTTGCCGATCTGTTCGTCGAGCGTGTACTCGTGGCGCACGTCGCCCTTCGGATATGGATTGCCGGTGCGTGCCATCACGTTGCGCGCGAGGTCATCGGGCTCCTTGCGCTGCGCCTCGATTTCGGTCGCGCGCTCGTTCTTGAGCTGCTCGAGCTCGGCGGCGGGGAAATCGGGCCGGCGCAGGGCCATGGCCACGAGCTTCATCACCTCCGGGAAGTTCTCGCGCGTGGTCTGGATGCTCACCGTGGTGCGCGTCTCGTTCCCCGTGAACCGCACATCCGCCTTCAGCTTGTCGAACGCGTCCTGGAGCTGCGTGCGCGTCATGCCGCCCGCGCCGCGCGGCAGCATCGCCGCCGTGAGCTCTCCGACGGGCTCCTGGCCGAAGAGCGACTTCTCGTCGCCCATGCGCAACGTAAGCCGGGCATGGACCGTGGCCCCGCGCGTGCGCTTGGGCGTGAGCGCCGCTTGCATTCCATTCGACAGCTTCACGCGCTGCGTGCGCGATTCGATGTTCGCCGGGGTGGCCTCGAAGGCCTCGCCCGCCGTGACGCCGGCATCGCCCTTGTAGTCCTTCACCATGGGTGCGATGTCCACGAACGCCGGTTTCGGCGGCCGCACCGGCTGCGCCGTCGGGATGAAGAGCGCGAGCGTGCGGTTGTCCGGCACCAGGTAAGCGCTCGCGACGCGCTGGACGTCCGCGGCCTTGAGGCTGCGCACGCGGTCGCGGGTGAGGAAGAAGAGGCGCCAATCGCCGAGGGCGATCGCTTCGGACAGCGCCACGCCCACGCGCTCCGGATCGGCCGCGGTGAGGTCGAAGTCGCGCAGGTACTTGGTGCGCGCGCGATCCAGTTCCGTGTCGGTGATCGGCACCCTGGCCGTTTCGTCGATCGTTGCGACGAGCGTCGAGCGGGCCGCCTCGAGGGAGCCTGCGTTGGGCAGCTGGGTGCCGAAGAGCACCAGGCCGGGCTCCTTCCACTGCAGCGCAAAAGCGAACACGGAAGCCGCCTTGCCGCTCTCCACCAGCGCCTTGTGCAGGCGCCCCGACGGGGTGTCGCCCAGGATCGTGGCGAGCATTTCCACGGCGGCGAAATCGGGGTGGGCTCCCGGCGGGACGTGATAGCCGGCGATCGCCATCTGCGTGTCGCCCACCCTGCGCACGCTCACGGTGCGCTCGCCCTGCTGCTCGGGGTCCAGCGTGTAGGTCGGCGGTAGCTTGCGAGCGGGACGGGCGACCTTTCCGAACTCGCGCGCGACCAGCGCCAGCGTCTTCGCCTCGTCGAACTTGCCGGCGATGATGAGGACCGCGTTGTCCGGCTGGTAGTAGTTGCGGTAGAAGGCCTGCAGCCGCTCGATCGAGACGTTCTCCACGTCGGCTCGCGCCCCGATCGTCGACTTGCCGTAGCTGTGCCAGCTGTAGGCGCTGTCGAGCACGCGGTCGTAGAGGCTGCGGAACGGGTCGTTCTCGGCGCGCTCCATCTCGTTCCTCACCACGGTCATCTCGCTGTCGAGGTCCTTCTTCGCGATGAAGCTGTTGGTCATCGCGTCGGCCGACCAGGAGAGGTACCACTCGAGGTTCTCGTCGTTGGCCGCCCAGCTCGCGAAGTAGTTCGTGCGGTCGGTCCACGTCGAGCCGTTGGCGCGCAGGCCCCGGCGCGTGAACTCGAGCCAGGCGGCGGGATGGCTCGGCGTGCCCTTGAAGAGCAGGTGCTCGAGCAGGTGCGCCATGCCCGTTTCGCCGTAGTTCTCGTGCTTCGATCCCACGAGGTAGGTGGTGTTGACGGTCGTGGTCGGCTTCGAGGCGTCGGGCGCGAGGAGCACCCGCAAGCCGTTGGGCAGGTTGTACTCGGTGATGCCCTCCACCGTCGTCACGCGCGTGACGCCCTGGGGCAGCGGAACCTGCGGGAAGGCGGGAAGGGCAAAGGCGGCGAGCAGGGCGAAGGCCGCGGCGAGGATTCTCATTTCCTGGAGTCTCCGGCGTAGACGCGTGCGAGGTTCATTGAAGGGCTTGTTCGAGGTCGGCGATGAGGTCGTCGCAGTCTTCCACGCCGACCGAAAGGCGGATGAGGGCGTCGCCGATCCCGATCTCCCGGCGGACCTCGGCCGGCACCGAGGCGTGGGTCATGATGGCCGGGTGCTCGATGAGGCTCTCCACGCCGCCCAGGCTCTCGGCGAGCGTGAAGATCTGGCAGCGCTCGAGCACGCGGAGCGCCGCCGCTTCGCCGCCCTTCACGATGGCCGTCACCATGCCGCCGCCGGCGGCCATCTGGCGCTTGGCGAGGGCATGTTGCGGGTGGCTGGGCAGCCCGGGATAGAAGACCATCTCCACCCTTGGATGCTTCGAGAGCCATTCCGAGATTCGCTGCGCGTTCTCGCAGTGGCGCTGCATGCGCGGGCCAGGGTCTTGAGCCCGCGCGTGACCAGGAAGCAGTCGAACGGGCTCGGCACCGAGCCCACGGCGTTCTGGATGAAGCCGAGCTTCTCGGCGAGGTCGTCACGCGAAGTCGCCGCCACGCCGCTGATCACGTCCGAGTGGCCGTTCAGGTACTTGGTCGCGGAGTGCATGACGATGTCGAAGCCGTGCTCCAGGGGCCGCTGCACCCAGGGGCTCGCGAACGTGTTGTCGGCGACCGTGATGATCCCGCGCGACTTGGCGACCTCGGCCACCATCGAGAGCTCCACGAGCTTGAGCAGCGGATTCGACGGCGTCTCGACCCAGATCATTTTCGTGTGGGGCTTCAGCACGGCGAGGAGGTCCTCGCGGCTCGTGATGCCCGAATAGGCGAAGTCCAGTCCGGCCGAGCGCCGCCGGACGCGCTCGAAGACGCGCCGCGTCCCGCCATAGAGGTCGTCCAGCGCCACGACGTGGGATCCCGAGTCGAGGAGCTCCAGGATCGTCGATGTCGTGGCCATCCCCGACGAGAAGGCGAAGCCATGCTTCGCGCCTTCCAGGTCGGCGAAGCACTTCTCGTAGGCCCAGCGCGTCGGG
>CAMPHL010000025.1 GCA_946885905.1 uncultured Pseudomonadota bacterium
GCGCAAGCTCGGCCTCGAGACCACGGGCAACGCGGGCGGGAACCACAATCTGGTCGTCGTGCCGGGCCCGCTGGACCGCGCGGAAATGCTGCGCAAGATGGGCCGCGGCTTCCTCGTGACCGACCTCATGGGGCAGGGCGTGAACCCGGTGACGGGCGACTATTCGCGCGGCGCCACGGGCTTCTGGGTCGAGGGCGGCGAGATCCGCCACCCGGTCGAGGAAGTCACCATCGCCGGCAACCTCCTCGAGGTTTATGCGGGAATCCGGGAAGTCGGCCGCGATGTCCTCACGCGCGGCTCGCGCCAGTGCGGCTCCATCCTGGTCGACCGGATGACGATCGCCGGCGAATAACCGCGCCCGGCAGCCTTTCATGCAGGCTGTCCCAAAGTAGATTAGGCTTCCGCGCAGGTTTCTACGGCTTCCCGAAAAACTCGAAAGACCAGAGGAGGAGGGCAAATGAAGCGCAGGAAATTCATCAATTCCGCCGGCGCCGGGATGGCGGGGATTCTCGCGGCGGGCTCGGCCCCGGCGTTCGCGCAGGGCGGGCCGGAGATCAAGTGGCGCCTCACGTCGAGCTTCCCCAAGAGCCTCGACACGATCTTCGCGCCGGCCGAGATCATCGCCAAGCGCGTCGCCGCGGCCACCAACAACAAGTTCCAGATCCAGGTATTCGCCTCGGGCGAGATCGTTCCGGGCCTGCAGGCGCTCGACGCCGTGACCAACGGCACCGTCCAGGCCTGCCACACCGCGCCCTACTACTACGTCGGCAAGGACCCGACCTTCGCGTTCGGGACCGCGGTCCCCTTCGGCATGAACTGCCGGCAGTACAACGCGTGGTGGTACGTGGGCGGTGGCGATGCGGTCTTCAACGACTTCCTCAAGGACTACGGGGTGCACGCCTTCCTCGCCGGCAACACCGGCGCGCAGATGGGCGGCTGGTACCGCAAGGAGATCAAGACCGTCGCCGACCTGAAGGGCCTCAAGATGCGCATCGGAGGCTTCGCCGGCCAGGTGCTGGTGAAGCTCGGGCTCGTGCCGCAGCAGATCGCAGGCGGCGAGATCTATCCCGCGCTCGAGAAGGGCACGATCGACGCGGCCGAGTGGGTGGGCCCGTACGACGACGAGAAGCTCGGCTTCAACAAGGTGGCCAAGTACTACTACTACCCGGGCTGGTGGGAGGGCGGGCCGGCCCTGCACGTGATGGTCAACCAGAAGGCGCTGGGCGAGCTGCCGAAGGAGTATCGCGAGATCCTCGAGGCGGCGTGCCACGAGGGCAACACGCTCATGATGGCGCGCTACGACGCGGGCAACCCGGACGCGTTGAAGCGCCTGGTGGCCGGCGGCGCCCAGTTGCGCTCGTTCCCCCGGCCGGTCATGGAGGCCTGCTACAAGGCGGCGATGGAGCTCTACGCCGAAACCTCCGCCAAGAACGCGAAGTTCAAGAAAGTCCACGACCACTACTACAAGTTCCTCGAGGACCAGGTGCTCTGGTTCCGCGTGGCCGAGGGCAACTTCGACACGTTCATGCAGACCGGCCGCAGGCCGGCCGGCGGAGCGACCCCGAAGAAGGGCTAGCCGCTGAACACCCCGGGCCTGGCCCCGGGACCCGATCGAGCCCCGCCCCGGCGGGGCTCTTTCATCGCGCTCCTCTTGGATACCATTCGACGCATGAAAATCCTTCGCGCGCTGGCGATCATCGCCACCTCGGCCGCAACGGCGCAGGCCGCAACCACCACCACGGTCGTCGACATTCCCGCCGCCGACGGCGGCATGCAGCGCTTCCTCCACGTTCGCCCCGACGATCCCGTTGCGTACCTTGTCAACATCCCGGGCGGCGACGGCGTCCTCGGGATCCAGAACGACGGCTCCATGCATACCCGCGTGGGCGAGTGCAATCCCGTAGGTCGCAACAGGACCGCCTTCGCCTCTCGCCGCATCGGGGTCGTCCTGATCGACCAGACGACGCAGGGCTCGATCTACAACTACGACGACATCGAGGCGGTCGTGCGCTACCTGCGGGCGCGCGACGACATTCCGGTGTGGATCTCCGGCGGAAGCAATTCGACCGGGACGACCGGCTTGGTGGGCGTGAGGCTGCCCGGCCAGATCCCGGGCGGAGTGATCTTCAACGCGCCCCAGCGCCCGGCATCCAATGTCGCCTCGATCACGCGGCACACGGCGGTGATCTACCATCCGGCGGATCCGGACCAGTTCGGATCGGCGATGTTCAATGCGCTCACCGCGGCGATCGTGCGCGAGCGCATCGCCATCAACGGAGGGACGAATATCGGCTGCGGCCACCACCTGTTCCAAGGCGCCGACGCCGAATATGTCGACGCCGCCGCGGGCTTCATCGAGCGGCACAACGCCGCGACCATTGCCGGCACCGCGCTCAACGTCCAGGGGCTGTGGTTCAAGTCCCCTGCCTTCAGCGAGTCGGGCTGGGGCGTGAACCTCACGCAGCAGGGCGACATCCTGTTCGCGACCTGGTTCACCTACGACACGGACGGACGCGGCATGTGGCTCGTCATGCCCAACGGCACGCGCTCGGGGAGCTCGTGGTCGGGCGCGCTCTATCGAACCACCGGGCCCGCCTTCAGCAGCGTGCCCTTCGACCCGCAGCAGGTCCAGGTCACGGAGGCAGGCAGCGCCACGTTCTCGTTCACGGACTCGGACAACGGCACCTTCAGCTACACGGTCGGTGCGGTCTCGCAATCGAAGGCGATCACCCGGCAGGTGTTCGGCACGCTGCCTACTTGCGCCGAAGGCGGCGCGCAGGGCGCCTCGCCCAACTACCAGGCGCTGTGGTGGAGCGATCCGCCCAACAGTGAGTCCGGCTGGGGCCTCAACATCGCGCACCAGGGCGACATCCTGTTCGCGACCTGGTTCACCTACGACACGGACGGGCGCGGGATGTGGCTCGTGCTGCCCAGCGGCGCAAGGACCGGGCCGGGCGCATACACGGGCGCGTTGTACCGCACGACCGGAACGCCGCTCGCCAATGCCTGGGTAAACTCCGCGCTGGTCGCGACGGAGGTGGGCAGCGCTTCTCTGAATTTCATCGACGCGATTCGCGGAACCTTCACCTACACGGCAGGCGGCGTCTCGCAAACCAAGCCGATCACGCGCCAGATCTACCGGGAGCCCGCTACGGTCTGCCGCTGACCGCTACTTTTTGGGGGCGCCGAAAGACTTCATCAGGTCGTCGTCTTCGCTCGACTTCCCGGGCTCGGCCTTCGGCTCCGCCGCGGGTGCGGGCATCTGGCCGCCAAAGGACTTCATGATGTCCGAGGAGTCGTCGCGAACGGAATCCGGCGACTGCAGCTCGATCTTCACCTTGTCGAGGTCCACGTCGAGCGGCTTGTCGAGGAACATCGTGACCTGCTTCGGGAACGCGATGACCATGGCGACGAGGATCAACTGCAGCCCCACGAAGGGCAGCGCGCCCCAGTAGATGTCCGAGCTCTTCACTTCCTTCGGCGCCACGCCGCGCAGGTAGAAGAGGGCGAAGCCGAAGGGCGGGTGCATGAACGAGGTCTGCAGGTTCACGCACAGCATCACGCCGAACCAGATGAGGGCCGCGTCCGCGCCCACGATGGGCGTGAGCAGCGTCTTCGCGATGGGCGCCAGGAGCGGCACCAGGATGAAGACGATCTCGAAGAAGTCGAGGAAGAAGGCGATGAAGAAGATGAAGAGGTTCACCGCGATGAGGAAGCCCCAGACGCCGCCCGGGATGCTCGTCATCAGGTGCTCGAGCCAGGGCCCGCCGTTCACGCCCTGGAACACGGTCGAGAAGCAGGTCGAGCCGATGAGGATGAAGACCACCATGGCGGTGAGGCGCATGGTCATCTCGAAGGCGCGCTTGATGAGGCCGCGCAGCTCCGGGATCCGTGCGCTCCTCACCAGCATCCAGACGACCGCCGCATAGAACACCGAGATCGCGACCTGGAACGGCAGCGACTTGAAGGCCCAGATCCCGATGATCGCGGCCACGCCCGCCGCCACGAGCCCGAACCAGAACACGCGCGAGTGCTTCCCCACCTGCGGATGGCGCAGCACGGCCAGCACGAGCGCGCCCACGGTTCCCATGGCGCCGGCTTCGGTAGGCGTGGCAAGGCCCATCAGCATCGTGCCCAGCACGAGGAAGATCAGCACGCCGGCGGGAATGATCCCCGCGAGGCACTTGCGCCAGAGGGCCCAGCCCTGCAGCGTCCGGTGCTCCTTGGGCACGCCCGGCACCCATTTGGGCTTGAAGATCGACAGCGCGAACGTGAAGAGCAAGAAGAGGGCGACCTGCATCAGCGACGGACCCCAGGCCCCGAGGTACATGTCGCCGACCGATTTGCCCAACTGATCCGCCAGCACGATCAGCACGAGCGAGGGCGGGACGAGCTGGGTGATCGTGCCCGAGGCGGCGAGGATGCCGCACGCGTACTTCATGTTGTAGTTGTATCGGATCATCACCGGCAGGGCGATGAGCGCCATCGCGATCACCTGGGCGGCGACCGTGCCCGTGATCGCCCCGAGGATGAAGCCCACGATGATCACCGAGTAGCCCAGGCCCCCGCGCAAGGGACCGAAGAGCTGGCCCATCGAGTCGAGCATGTCCTCCGCGAGGCCGCACTTCTCCAGGATCGCCCCCATGAAGGTGAAGAACGGGATCGCGAGCAGCAGCTCGTTGGAGAGCTGCCCGAAGATGCGCGAGGGAATCGCCTGCAGGAACTCGGGCGGGAACCAGTTCATCTCGACCGCCACGAACCCGCAGAGCAGGCCCAGCGCCGAGAGCGTGAAGGCGACGGGGTAGCCGATCAGCATGAAGACGATGAGGCCCACGAACATGATGGGCGGCATCATCTCCAGCGTTATCACTGGACCGGCCTCTCGTAGTGCGTCTCGAAGCGCGTCCAGCCGCGCAGCGCAGCCGCGCGCTTGATGATCTCGGAGATCCCCTGGAGCGCCACCAGGGTGAAGCCGACGGGCACGAGGATCTTCACCGGCCAGCGGATGAGGCCGCCCGCGTTGCCCGAGATCTCCTGCGTGTGCCAGGAGAGGCTGAAGAACGGGATCGAGAACCAGGCGATCACCAGCATCGAAGGCACGAGGAAGATCGCCGTGCCCAGCAGGTCGAGCCACTCCTTGCCGCGCTCGGGCAGGTGCGTGTAGACGATGTCCACGCGGACGTGCTCGTTCATCCGCAACGTGTGCGAGGCGCCGAGCATCACGATGGCGGCGAAGAGGTACCACTGGATCTCGAGCCATGCGTTCGACGAGAGGTCGAAGGCATAGCGGGACATCGCGTTGGCCGCGCTGATGAGGCAGGCCCCCAGCACCATCCAGTTGGCCGCGGCGCCGAGCTTGTCGTTCACCCAGTCGATCAGGCTGGAGACCTTCAGCAGGAAACCCAACGATCCTCCTCGGGGAATGGCGATGATTATACGGAGCCGGCGCCGCTCGTCACCCCGGCGCATCCTCGTCGCCCCGGCGAAGGCCGGGCCCGATCTTTCACAGCCGATACTGGAGGAACACCCCGAATACGCTGGCCCGATACCCCTGCGGTCCCGGATCCAGGTAGAGCCACTGGCCCTGCAGGAGGTTGGCGCCCAGGCCCGCGTAGTGCCAGTCCTCCACCCGTGTGTCCTCGTAACGGTAGAGGAAGCGGGCGGAGAACCGACTCGTGACCGGAACGACCAGGTTCGCCTCGGCCAGGTGCTGGCGGAAGGTGAGGTCGGGGAACGCGCCGGCGAGCTCGTCCAGGGGCAACGAGCTCGCCCCGGCCGAAGCGGCCTCGTAGCGGATCGGCGTGCGGGCGTTCGCGTAGGTGTAGCGGATGTCGAGTCGGGCCTTCGCGAAGTCGTAGCGCACGCCGAAGCCCGCCGCATCGTTGCGGTCCCGCATCTCGATGCGCCAGGAGTTCGCGAAGGGGTAGTCGAGGCCGCCGGCCTCCGGCGACGAGCCGGGTATGCCGAGATCGCGGATGCTCGCCTGGTGCGATCGTGCGCTCTCGTATGAATAGAAGGCGTAGGCGTTCAGCAGCGGCGCGGGCTGGTAGCTCACCTCGGCGTTGAGCGAGCGGCGCGAATCCTTGCCGGTGCGCCCGTAGCTCGCGGGGTAGTCGCTTTCCTGCATCCGGATCGACACGAAGCCATCGAGGCTCTCGGCGAGCTGCAGGTTCAAGCGCGCGTTCAAGCCATCGTGCCTGCGGTCCGAGAGGTCGTGCTTGCGAAGGTCGGCGAGCGTGTGCGGCAGCTCGCGGGTGGGATCCGGATAACCCGGAAGCGAGGCGGTGAAGAACTCGCGGTAGGGGTCGTGGTTGTACCCGCTCCCGCGCCGGTTGGCGTGCTCGAGCGCCACGCGCAGGTTCGCGATATCGGAAACGCGCGCGTTCACGGTGATGCGAACCTTGTCCTCCCAGGTGCGGTCGCGTTCGCGATGCTCGCGATGGAACTCCTGGCGCTCGACCTCGCCGGTCAAGCGGGTCCCGCGCGTGAGCGGGTATTCCGCCGTGAGCCCGAAATCGACGCGCTGGTGCTCGAAGGGGATGCTGCGGTAGTGCCACTGGCTGTTCGGGCCCCCTGGCGTGTAGAACCCGTTCTCCGTCACCGCAACGGTGCCGCGGCCGCCATCGAGGGCGGGATAGCCGAATTGGCCGGTGAGCGGGTTGAAGGCCTCGTAGCTCGTGCGGTTGCGCGAATCCTCGTAGCGGACCTTGGCGCGCAACGCGAGCTTTTCCACGGGAACGAAGCTGTAGTCCAGGCTCGCGGCCAGCATGTCGATAGCGGCGTCGGCGTTGTTTCGGCTCAACGCCTCGGTCGAGTTCCAGTCCGATAACGGAAACTGGAACCCGCCCCTTCCCGCCGTTCCCATGTTCACCGCCGGCGCGATCAGGGCGTCGTCCTGGCGCATGGTCGTCGCCTCGACGCTCGCCGCGAGGCGGGAGCGATGCAAGGAAGGGAAGGACTGGGCGAAGTCGGCCTTCAGCTGGAACGCCTCGTTGTCGGGATGGAGGTCGAAGCGGCCGCGCTGGATGTTCACCGAATTGGGGGTCGAGAGCACCGGCGTCACGTTGAACGGGTTCTCCCAGGTGAGCGTGTCGATGCGGTTGCGGAACACCGAGGCGCTCGCGACCAGGTTGAACTGCCGCAGCGTATCGGCGTAGCGCACGCCGGCCGCAACGTCGTGCGTGAGGTAGTCGATCGGCTCGGCGGTCTCCATGCTGGCGCCGATGATCGCGGGCGTGGGGAAGAAGAACGAGCCGCCGAAGGGCCGTGTTCCTTCGCGTTGCTCGAGCGTGTAGCGGGCGAAGGCCGACCAGGCATCGTCGAGTTTCTTGTCGAGCTCGACGCCGCCCTTGCGGCGCTTGATGGCGAGGGTCGAGGTTCCGGTCGCATCGAGTACGGCCTGGATCGCCGCGGAGCTGCTGGCGCCCGGAGCGAGTCCCGGGGGCAGCGTGAGCGAGCCGGTCCCGAGCCCGTTCCAGATCGGGCGCGCATCGGTCGCGAAGACGTGCGGCGTGTCCTCGAGGAAGACCTTCAGGCGATAGTCGTTCCAGCGCCCATGCGTCAATCCATAGGACTGGTCGTCGTTGCCCACCTTGCCGCCGAAGAGGCGCAGGTACCTGGCTTCGGAATCCTTCTCCGCGGTGAGCCCGAAGCCCTCGAGGATGAATCCGTTCCGGTGGTCGCGATACTCGCGGAAGATCGCATTGGCGAGGTCGCCGTCGCCGCCGAGGATGCCCAGCTCGAGGCCGCCGCGGTAGGTCCAACCCGAGTCGGCGGTTGCGGGCGACGGCGGAGCGAAAGGCGTGTCGTACATGAAGCCGGCGGGAGATCGGCCCGGCCCCTCGTGCAGCGCGCCGATTCCCCTCGGATCGCGGGGCGGGGCGGGCTCGTCGGCACAAGCGCCGGTCGCGAGCCAGAGCACGATGCAAATGCCGGCGCGTTTCCTCATCGCGTCACCGATGGAAGCGCACGCCCGAAGGACTGTTGCTGCCGTGGATCTGCGCGTGGCAGGTCTGGCAGCTTCGCGCCATCACCCGCGCGTCCGGCGAAGCGCCCGTCGCGATGCCCGCGCGCGTGAGCAGCTCGTTCGGATGGCCGTCGTTCGCGTGGCACTGCTGGCACAGGAACGGCCGCGCGCTGGTGAGCAGGCTCTCGTGGTTCGAGCCGTGCGGCACGTGGCAGTTCATGCAGTTCTCGCGCACCGGCGCGTGCTCCCAGATGAAGGGGCCGCGCTTCTCGGTGTGGCAGCGGTAGCAGAGCGCGTTCACCGTGTCGGTCTGCAGCAACGGCCTCGTGACCGAGCCATGCGGGTTGTGGCAGTCGGTGCACGTCATCTTCCCTTCGGGCAGCGGCATGTGCGAGCGCTTGCGGAACTCGGCGCGCTGCTGCGCGTGGCACGTGTAGCAGGTGTCCGTGACGCTTTCCTTTCGCAGCAGCCCCTCGCGCGAGAACTTCGCCATCGGGTTGTGGCAATCGCTGCAGGCGAGCCGGCTGGACTCGTGGATCGAGCCCGGCCAGTGGATGCGCGCGCCGCCCGCATGGCAGGAGAGGCACTGGCCGTTCATCGTCTCGATCGGCGTGCCCGAGCGCTTGGTGAAGCCGACCAGCGCCGACTTGTCCGCCGGGTTCCTTGCGTGGTCGGATCCGGGCCCATGGCAGGCCTCGCAGACATGCCCCTCGCGCTCGTTGCGGGGGTTGAGCCGAAAAGCCTTCGCGTGCGTGGTGTGGGAAAAGTGCTCGTTGATCACGGCGTGGCAGGTCGTGCACACTTTTTCGCCGACGTATGCCGGAGCCGCAAGCGAGGCCGCCGGAATCGCGGCCAGAGCCGCGAGCCACGCGAGGGCGCGTGTTAAAATCCATGATCTTTCAATCACTTCGCGTTTCCCCACATCGCAAAGCAACCAGGCCCATGTTCGCCGACTCCGCCACCCTCGCAGCCACCGATCCCGCGCTCTGGAGCGCCATCACTTCGGAGTTCCGCCGCCAGGAAGAAGGCATCGAGCTGATCGCCTCGGAGAACTACGCGAGCCCCGCCGTGCTGGCCGCGCAGGGCACCGTCCTCACCAACAAGTACGCCGAAGGCTATCCGGGCAAGCGGTACTACGGCGGATGCGAGTTCGTGGATGTGGCCGAGCAGCTCGCGATCGATCGCGTGAAGCAGCTCTTCGGCGCCGAGTACGCCAACGTCCAGCCGCACTCGGGCTCGCAGGCGAACCAGGCCGTCTACACGGCGTTCCTGCAGCCCGGCGACACCATCCTCGGCATGTCGCTCGCACACGGCGGGCACCTCACGCACGGCGCGGCGGTGAACCTCTCCGGCAAGCTCTACCGCTCGGTGGCCTATGGGTTGAACGCGAAGGAAGAAATCGACTACGACCAGGTCCGCAGCCTCGCGGAGGAGTTCAACCCGCGCATGATCGTGGCGGGCGCCTCGGCCTACGCGCTGCGCACGGACTGGCAGAAATTCCGCGACATCGCCGACGAGGTGGGCGCGCTCCTCATGGTGGACATGGCGCACTACGCGGGGCTGGTCGCCGCGGGACTCTATCCCAGCCCGATCGGCATCGCGGACTTCGTGACGAGCACGACGCACAAGACGTTGCGCGGGCCCCGGGGCGGCATCGTCCTGGGACGGGCGGAACACGAGAAGCAGCTCAATTCCTCGATCTTCCCGTCGCTGCAGGGCGGACCGCTCGAGCACGTGATCGCCGCCAAGGCGGTCGCGTTCCACGAGGCCATGCAGCCATCGTTCAAGGAGTACCAGAAGCAGGTGCTGGCGAACGCGAAAACGATGGCCGAGACGCTCATCGCACGGGGCCTTCGCATCGTGTCCGGCCGCACCGAGAGCCACGTCTTCCTGGTCGACCTGCGCGCGAAGAAGATCACCGGCAAGGACGCCGAAGCCGCGCTGGGCCGGGCGCACATCACGGTCAACAAGAACGCGATCCCGAACGATCCCGAGAAGCCGTTCGTCACCAGCGGCGTGCGCATCGGCTCGCCGGCGATGACGACGCGCGGGTTCAAGGAGGCCGAGGCCGCGCAGGTCGCCAACTGGATCGCCGACGCGCTCGAAGCGCCCGCCGACGGCGCCGTGCTGAAGAAGGTGGGCGATGGCGTGAAGGAGCTGTGCTCGCGTTATCCGGTGTACGGCCCGGCCATGCGGGCCTCGTATGGCTATGAAGCGGAGCAAAAAGCGGCGTGAAGTGCCCCTTCTGCAGCGCCGAGGACACCCAGGTCATCGACTCGCGCGTGAGCGAGGAGGGCGACTCGATCCGGCGCCGCCGCCGCTGCCAGGTCTGCAACAAGCGCTTCACGACCTACGAGACGGCGGAGCTGCGCATGCCGCAGATCGTGAAGACCGACGGCGTGCGCGAGGACTTCTCCTCGCAGAAGCTGCGCACCGGCTTCCAGCGCGCGCTCCACAAACGCCCGGTCACCACCGAGCTCGTGGACGCCGCCATCCAGCGCATCGAGCAGAAGGTCCTCGCCCTGGGCGAGCGCGAGATCGACTCGCGGCGCCTGGGCGAGATGGTGATGGAGGAGCTGCGCAAGCTGGACAAGGTGGCCTACATCCGCTTCGCCTCCGTCTACCGCAGTTTCTCGGACGTCGACGACTTCCGCGACGCGATTCGGGAAGTCCGCGAGAAATAAAGTAGGTGTCCGACACCAATTTCAGTCCCGAAGACCACGACTTCATGGCGCGAGCCATCGCGCTCACCGAGCGCGGCCGCGACACGGCCACGCCCAATCCGGCCGTCGGTTGCGTGATCGCGAAGGGCGGGAAGCTGATCGGCGAAGGCTGGCACGAGAAGGCGGGCGGCCCGCACGCCGAGGTGATGGCGCTCGCGTCGGCGAGCGAATCGCCCGAAGGCTCGACGGTCTACGCCTCGCTCGAGCCCTGCGCGCACCACGGCCGCACGCCGCCCTGCGTCGATGCCCTCATCAAGGCCAGGGTCGCGCGCGTGGTCGCCGCGGTGCGGGATCCCAACCCGCAGGTGAACGGCGCCGGCGCGAAGAAGCTCCGGGAAGCGGGCATCCGCGTGGACTTCGGCCTCATGCAGGCGCAAGCCGAGGAGGCCCATATCGGCTTCCTCACCCGCATGCGCCTGGGGCGCCCGTGGATGCGCATCAAGATGGCCGCGACGCTCGACGGGCGCATCGCGCTCGCCAACGGCGAGAGCCGCTGGATCACCGGCGAGCCCGCGCGCCGCGACGTCCATGCGCTTCGCGCCCGCTCCTGCGCCATTCTCACGGGCATCGGCACGGTGGCGCGCGACAACCCGGATCTCACCGTGCGCTACGTGGAATGCAAGCGCCAGCCGCGGCGCGTGCTCATCGACAGCAGGCTCGAAGTTGCGCTCGACTCGAGGATCCTCAAGGGCGAGTCGCCGATCATCTTCACCGTCACCGGCGATGCCATGCGGCGCAAGGCGCTCAAGGAAAAGGGCGTCGAGGTGCTGCAGGCGCCCGAGGACAAGTACAAGCCTGGCAAGACCGACCTCGCCGCGATCGCAAGGGAGCTTGGCGCGCGCGGGTTCAACGAGGTGACCGTCGAGACGGGCGGGAAGCTGAGCGGCTCGCTGCTCGCCGCAGGCGTGATCGACGAGATCGTCTTCTACTTCGCCCCCAAGATCCTGGGGGACAAGGCGCAGGCGATGTTCGACCTGCCCGAGATGGTCCGCCTCGAGCAGGCATTGAAGTCGCGGATGATCGACGTGCGCTTCGTCGGCGAAGACCTGCGGGTGGTCGCCCGCATCGAGCCCTGATGTTCGCGGGGATCGTGAGCGCCGTCGGCCGCATCGCTTCGGCAGAACCCCACGGCGATGGGCTGCGGCTGCGCATCCAGGCGGAAACGTTCGGGCTGGACGACGTCGAGCTCGGCGATTCCATCGCCATCGCCGGGATCTGCCATACGGTGGTCGCGAGGAGCGGGGCGGCGTTCGACGTGGATACCTCCGGGGCCACGCTTGCCGTGACCGCGGGCCTCGAAGCCGGACGCCACGTGAACCTGGAGAAATCGCTTCGCCTGTCCGACCGCATCGATGGCCACATGGTGAGCGGCCACGTCGACGGCGTAGGTACCGTGACCGCCTTCGACGAACTGGGTGGCAGCGCGCGCCTGGAGATCGAGGCGCCCCGCGAGCTCGCCCGCTACATCGCCCGCAAGGGTTCCATCGCGGTCGACGGCGTGAGCCTCACGGTGAACGCGATCGAGGGCGCGCGCTTCGAGATCAATGTGATCCCGCACACTCGCGCGGTGACGACGCTGGGCAACCTTTCGGTGGGCTCGCGCGTGAACCTCGAAGTGGACATGATCGCGCGCTACGTCGAACGCCTCGCTTCCTTCCCGGAGGGCCAGCCATGAGACGCTTCCTATTCATCGCGGCATGCCTCGTCGCGGACGAGTTCGACCTTTCGTACTTTCAGAACAA
>CAMPHL010000026.1 GCA_946885905.1 uncultured Pseudomonadota bacterium
AGCGTGTTGCGTGCCGGCAGCAGGTCCGGGCGCTCGACGCGGCAGCGATCGAACACGTACGGGCAGCGCGGGTTGAAGGGGCACCCGGGCGGGATGGCATTCAGGCGCGGCATCGCGCCCTCGATCTGCGGCAGGCGTTCCACGTTCTGGCCCACGGCCGGGATCGACCCCATGAGGCCCTTCGTGTAGGGATGCTGCGGGTCGTGGATCACCTGCTGCACGGGGCCGATTTCCACGATGCGCCCGGCGTACATGACCGCGACACGGTCCGCGGTCTCCGCGATCACGCCCATGTCGTGCGTGACCAGCATCACGGCGGTGCCGTGCTCGCGGCACAGGCGCTTCAGCAGCGTGATGATCTGCGCCTGGATCGAGACGTCGAGCGCCGTCGTGGGCTCGTCCGCGATGATGAGGCGGGGGTTCGCGCAGAGTGCCAGCGCGATGACCACGCGCTGGCGCATGCCGCCGGAAAACTGGTGGGGATAGTGGTCGATGCGCCGCTCGGGAGCCGGGATGCCGACCTCGCCCAGCAGTTCGATCGCCCGCGCACGCGCCTGGGCCGCGTTCATCGAAAGGTGCTGCTGGATCGTCTCGGTGAGCTGGCGGCCTACCGTGTAGAGCGGGTTGAGCGACGTGAGGGGGTCCTGGAAGATCGCGCCGATGCGCCGGCCGCGCACCTTGCGCATCTGCTCGGCGGGCAGGTTGTCGATGCGGCCGCCTTCCAGCAGCACCTCGCCGCCCGCGATCCGGCCGGGGCGCTCGAGCAGCCCGATGATCGCCGTGCCGGTGATCGACTTGCCCGCCCCCGACTCGCCGACCACGCCCAGCACCTCGCCGGGCGCGATGTCGAAGCTCACGTCGTCGACCGCGACCAGCGTGCCCCTGCGGGTGTTGAATTCCACCCGGAGGTTCTTCACTTCGAGCAGCGGTCTTACGCCGCTCCTCGACGGGTCTGGCCCCGGTGTTGCCGTTACCTGGTTTGCGGGGCCTGACCCGGGTGTTGCCGTTTCGGTCATTTCGCCTCGGCCACCTTGAACTTCGCGCGGCATTCGCCGATCGGCTCGCTATGCCTCACCACCGGGGTCCACGCCTGCGTGGTCGGGCTGTCCAGCTTCGCGGCGAGGTAGTAGCGGGTGCACGGCTTCGCGTCGAGGTCGAAGTCGTGCTGGGTGGCCTGGGTGAAGCCCCGGCGCGGCGGCAGGTCGAGGGTCACCTTGCGCGCGCCCGGTGCGACCACCGCCTCGTTCCTCGCGATCATGACGGTCTCGCCGTCGACGCGGTTCACGATCACGGGGCGGAGGTTCGGGTCGGCGGAAGCGGCCCGGTCCGTGGTGATGATCGAGTAGGCCTGGTCATAGGGGCCGGCCAGGGCGCTCGTGGATAGCAGGATTGTGGCGATCATGTAACGGTTCATGGCGTTCTCCTCAGCGAAGGCGCGGATTGAGGGCATCGCGCAGCCAGTCTCCAAGAACGTTGATCGAGAGCACCAGGATGACGAGCGCGGCCCCCGGGAACACTGTAATCCACCATTCACCCGAGAAGAGGAAGTCGTTGCCGATGCGGATCAGGGTGCCGAGCGAAGGCTGCGTGGGCGGCACGCCGACACCCAGGAAGGAGAGCGACGACTCGGTGATGATCGCCGCGCCGATCTGCAGCGTCGCGATCACGGTGACCGGGCCCAGCACGTTCGGCAGCACGTGCGAGAACATGATCGCGACCGGATGCCGCCCGATCACGCGGGCGGCCTGCACGTACTCCTTGTTGCGCTCGACGAGGGTCGAGCCCCGCACCGTGCGCGCATAGCTCACCCACCCGGACGCGGCGATCGCGAGGATCAGCACGTACACGGCGAGCTGGTCGTGCAGCTCCTTGGGCAGCGCCGCGCGGGCGAGCCCGTCGATCAGCAGCGCGATCAGGATCGCGGGGAAGGACAGCTGCACGTCGGCCACGCGCATGATGAAGGCGTCGAGCTTGCCGCCCACGTAGCCGCTCACGAGCCCGAGCGTCACGCCGAGGACCATCGCGAGGAGCGTGGCGAGCAGGCCGATCACGAGCGACATGCGCGAGCCGAAGATGATCGCGGAGATCACGTCCCGACCCTGGTCGTCGGTGCCCAGCAGGTAGGTGGGATTGCCGCGCTCGGTCCACGCCGGCGGCGTGAAGGCGTCGAGCAGGTTCAGGGTCCTCAAGTCGAACGGGTTGTGCGGCGCCACCCAGGGCGCGAACACCGCGGCGACGACGCACGCGAGCACGATCGCCGCGGCCACGACCACCAGGGGCGAGCGCCGGAAGCTGTAGAAGATGTCGCTGTCGAAGAAGCGGGTGACGTGCGACCGCGGCATTCGAACGGCGGCGAGCTTCTCGGCGGGATCCTTGGGCAACGCCTCGCTGCGGGTCTGGCCCATCAGTGCCCCCCGCCCCCGGTGCCGCCAGTGCGCTCGACGCGCAGGCGCGGATCCACCGCGTAGTAGAGGAGGTCCACGATCAGGTTGATCACCACGAAGATCAGCCCGATGAGGCACAGGTACGCCGCCATCACGGGGATGTCGGCGAACTGCACCGCCTGGATGAAGAGCAGGCCCATGCCCGGCCACTGGAACACCTGCTCGGTGATGATGGCGAAGGCGATGATGCCGCCCAGCTGCAGCCCCGCGATCGTGATCACGGGTACGAGCGTGTTCTTGAGCGCGTGGCCGAAATGCACCGCCTGGTCCGAGAGGCCGCGCGCGCGCGCGAACTTGATGTAGTCGGTGCGCAGCACTTCCAGCATCTCGGCGCGCACCAGCCGCATGATGAGGGTGAGCGGGAAGAACGAGAGCGTGATCGACGGCAGGATCAGCGCCTTGGCGCCCGAAACGGTGAGCAGGCCCGTAGTCCAGGGGCCGATCGCGGTCGTGTCCCCGCGCCCGAAGGACGGAAGCACGCCCAGCCACACGGCGAAGATGAGGATGAGGAAGATGCCGATGAGGAAATTGGGCAGCGACACCCCCACGAGCGAGGTGGTGAGCAGCGCCCTCGAGACCCACGAATCGCGCCGCAGCGCCGTGTACACGCCGACCGGGATGCCCACGAAAAGCGCGATCAGCGCGGCCGTGATGGCGAGCTCCAGCGTGGCGGGCAGGCGCTCGACCAGCAGGGCCGAGACCGGCCGTCCCAGGCGAAGCGAGATGCCGAAGTTGCCCTGCACCGCATTGCCCAGGAACGTCGCGAACTGCTTGTAGAAGGGCTGGTCCAGGCCGAGCGAGGAGCGCATCGCCTCGCGGTCTGCCTGCGTGGCCTCCGGCGGAAGCATGAGCGCCACCGGGTCGCCCACGAAATTGAAGAGCGAGAAGGCGATGAAGCCCACCACGAGCATGACGAGCACGCCCTGGACGAGCCGGCGGAGGATGAAGGCGGTCATTTCTCGTCGTCGCCCCCGCGAAGGCGAGGGCCCAATGGCTGGGCCCCGGCCCGCGCCGGGGTCGGCGAAGCTAACTCAGTTGATCTGTACCCACTTCACCGTGAGGCGGTTGTCCGCGCGGTGCACCACCTTCACGTTGGAGCGCATCGCCCACGGGATCACCTGGAAGTGCAGCGGAATGTGGCCCACGTCGTCCATGTGCACCTTGGTGATCTCGCGCGCGAGCTCCGCGCGCTTCTTGCGGTCGACCTCGGTCTTCAACTTGTCCACGGCGGCGTCGACCTTCGGGTTGGAGTAGCGCCCGAGGTTGTAGTCGCCGTCCGGGGTCTTCTCCACGCGCGTGCGCAGCAGGCTTTGCACCGCGTACTGCGAGTCGAACGTGGGGACGCCCCAACCCAGCATGTAGAAGCTGGTGTCGAGGTTCTGGATCTTGGGGAAGTAGTTGGCGCGCGGCATCGCGTTCACCTTCACCTTGACGCCGACCTGGGCGAGCATGCCGGCGGTGGCCACGCAGATCTTCTCGTCGGCGATGTAGCGGTTGTTGGGGCAGTCGAGCGTGATCTCGAAGCCGTCCTTGTAGCCCGCCTCGGCCAGCAGCTTCCGGGCGCGCTCGCGGTCGACCTTGACCACCTTGTCCAGGTCCTTGGGATAGCCGTCGACCTGGGGCGCGAACATCACGCCCGTCGGGATCGAAAGCCCGCGCATCACCTGGGTCTTGATGGCGTTCAGGTCGATGGCGAGCTGGAAGGCCTCGCGCACGCGCTTGTCCTTGAACGGGTTCTTGCCCTTCACGTTCGAGTACTGCAGCTCGTCGCGATACTGGTCGAAGCCGTAGAAGATGGTGCGGTTCTCGTTGCCTTCGACCACTTTCAGCTTCGGGTCCTGCTTCAAGCGCGGGATGTCCTGCGGGGGCGGGTCCAGCACGAAGTCGATCTCGCCCGAGAGCAGCGCGGCAAGCCGCGTACCGTCCTGCTTGATCGGCTGGTACACGATCTCGGTCACGTTGCCCTCGCGCTTGCCCCACCAGTTGGAGTTGAGCACCGCGACCGTCTTCACGTCCGCTTCACGCGAACGCAGGATGTAGGGGCCCGTGCCGTTGGCGTTGCGCGTGGCGAAAGTCTCTTCCTTGTTCTTGTAGTCCTGCGGCTTCAACACGTTGTGCTTGGTCGCCCAGGCCTTGCTCATGATGCGCACTTCGGTGAGCTGCGGGATGAGGACCGGCGCCGGGCCCTCGGTCAGGATCTCGACGGTGAAGTCGTCGACCTTCTTCGCCTCCTTCACGCCGGCGAGGTAGGGCTTGAAGTTGGAGGTATCCGAGAGCGCGCGCTGGATCGAGAACACCACGTCGTCGGCCGTGAAGGCCGTGCCGTCGTGGAACTTCACGCCCTGGCGCAGCTTGAAGCGCACCGTCGTGGGATTGACCTGCTGCCACTGCGTGGCGAGGCAGGGCTCGACCTTCAGCTCCTTGCCGCGCGTCACCAGCGTCTCGTAGATGTTGTCGAGGTACGCGTTGGTGAACCCTTCGTTGTTGCCGTGGGGATCGATCGTGGTGATGTCGCCCTGGCTCGAGAAGCGCAGCGTCTTGGCGAGGGCGGGCAGGGCGGTCAGTGCGAACGCGGCGGCAACGGCGGCAGCGAGGGCGCGACGGGCGGACATTGGGAGGGGGCTCCTCTGAAAGTGCTTGATTTACTTGGAAGATCGAGGCGGCGCCATAATAACAGCACTATGACCGAGCCCATCTTCCGTGAAGCGCCGTACCAGCGCGAGGCGGCCGCCGCAGTGGCCAGCCTGGACGAGCGCGGCATCGTCCTCGATCGTACGGTTTTCTACCCCCGCGGGGGAGGGCAGGCCGGGGACACCGGGGAGCTCGTGCTTGCGGATGGGCGGGCGGTCTCGATCGTCGACACCGTAAAGGGTGAAGGATCGGAGATCATCCACGTTCCGGCGCCCGGACAGGACCTTCCCGTCATCGGCACGACCCTGACCGCGCGCATCGACTGGGAGCGCCGCCACCGCCACATGCGCTTCCATACGGCGACCCACCTGCTGTGCGCCATCGTCCCGCACCCGACCAACGGCTGCTCGATCACCGCCGATTACGCGCGCCTCGACTTCGACATGGTCGAGCCGCTCGACAAGGCGCACCTCGAAGCCGAGCTCGCGCGGCTGGTCGGGGAGGCCCACGACGTGCGAACGATCTGGATCACGGACGAGGAGCTCGACGCCAAGCCCGAGCTCGTCCGCACGATGTCGGTCAAGCCGCCGCGCGGCGTGGGGCGCGTGAGGCTGCTCGAGATCGACGGCGTCGACCTGCAGGCTTGCGGCGGCACACACATCGCCAACACGCGCGAGATCGGCCCCTTGCGGGTGGCGAAGATCGAGAAGAAGAGCGCGCGGTCGCGCCGCGTGGTGCTGGAGTTCGCTTGAGCGCGAAGCCCTCCTAGAACAGCATGCCGCCAGGCAGCGGCACCTGCAGCAGGAACCGGAAGCTCGCGTACAGCCCCCCCAGCACCAGGGCGCCGGTCAGCCCGTAGGCGATCGCCATGCGCGCGGTCCAGCGGTCGTAGTTCGACACCACCAGGATGGCCGAGTAGGCGACGATGCTGGTCGCGAGGAAGCCCACGCGCTCGAGCAGCGCGGACCATGCCACGAACACAACGACCAGCGCGACGCGCCGCCAGGTGGAGGCAACCGCCCGGGGCTGCGGCGGGTCGCGCCGGCCCAGCACCACGACGATGTGCGCGATGGACAGCAAGATCATCGTCGTGCCGACGGTGCGCGGGAATACCGATCCCAGCGCGGAGAAGTCGCGCGAGTGCCACAGCGCCAGCGCGCCGATGGCGGCGAAGGCGGCCGAGGCCGCGATGGCGGGGTAGTCGGGTCGCGGCCGTGGCTCACTCATCGGTGGGTCCCTTCGTGGACTTCGCGCGCCTGCGCGAGGTGATGTACGGGTACGCGAGGCCCAACGCGATGAAGGCGACGATGGCGATCGAGATCGGGCGCGTGAAGAACTCGGCCACCGGCTCGCCGCGCGCGTTGCCGATGAGGTAGCCGCGCACGAAGCCGGACTCGGCGATGGTGCCGAGGATGATGCCCAGCACGATGGGCGAGGCGGTGAACCCGGCGCGGCCGGCGAGCCAGCCGAATATGCCCAGGGCCACCATCTGCTGTACCTCGTGGACGTTGTTGTGCACGGAGTAGCTGCCGATGATCGTGAGGAAGGCCACCGACGGGACCAGCACGGCCTTGGGGATCGAGACGATCGACTTGAAGGCATAGCGCCCGATCACCAGGCCGATGGGCAGCATCAGCACGGTGGCGAGGAAAAGGCCGTAGATGAAGGTGTAGACGATCTCGCTCTGCTCGTTGAACAGTTGCGGGCCGGTGCGGATGCCCTGGACAAGCAGCGCGCCCAGGATCACCGCGTCCGGGGGCGTGCCCGGAATGCCCAGGACCAGGGTGGGGATGAAGCCGCCGCCCACGGTGGCGTTGTTCGACGACTCGGTGGCGAGGATGCCGTCGGGCTCGCCCTGGCCGAACTTCTGGTGCGGCTTGGCGAGGCGCTTGGCTTCCGAGTAGGACACCAGCGATGCGATGGAGCCGCCCGCGCCCGGGAGGATTCCCACGACGGTGCCGATCACGGAGCTGCGCGCGATGTTCAAGCGCGAGGCCCACGAAATGCGCATCGCCTCCTTGAAGCGGAAGCCCGCCACCTGGTGCGTGAGTTTGAGGTGCGGGTCCGGCGTGGCCACCAGGTCGATCAACACCGGGATGCAATAAAGGCCGATCAGGGCCGCGATTACGTCCAACCCTCCCAGCAGGCCCTGGAAGTCGCCGACGTAACGGATGTCCCCGCCCACCTCGGCCACGCCGATGGTGCCCAGCATCAGCCCCACGCAGCCGCCGATGAGCCCACGCAGCAGGCTGCCCTCCGAAAGGCTCGCGATCAGCGTGAGGCCGAAAATGGCGAGCCAGAAGTACTCGACCGGGCCGAACTTGAGGGCCACGTCGGCGAGCGGGGGCGCGAGCAGCAGCAGGAACGCCGCGCCCACGAGCCCGCCGATCACCGACGCCAGGCACGCGAGCGTGATGGCGAGGTCGCCGTCGCCCCTGCGCGCCATGGGATAGCCGTCGAACGTCGTGGCGATCGCCGACGGGGTGCCGGGGGTGTTGAGCAGCACCGCCGAGTACGCCCCGCCGTAGATGGCGCCGGTGTAGATCGCCCCCAGCGCGATCAGCGCCGAGGAGGGCGGCATGCCGAACGTGAACGGGACCAGGACGGCGACCGCCATGGTCGCCGTGAGGCCCGGAAGCGCGCCGATGATGGTGCCCGCGACGATGCCGCCAACGGCCAGCAGGACGTTGAACGGCGTGAGCGCCCCGAGCAGGTACTCGATGCCAGGCATCGCGGAACGCTACTTCTTCGTGATGCCCATCTCCTTGGCGATGGCTTCGTACACCTTCTGCTGCTCCGCCATGAAGGCGTCCATCTTGTCCAGGCCGATGTCGACCATCGCGAATCCCTGGTCCTCCATCTTCTTCCTGAAGGCCGGATCCTTGTTGATCTTGCCGATCAGGTCCGAAACCTCCTTCTGGCGTGCCTTGGGCGTGGTGTTGGGGACCGCCAGGCCGCGATAGGCGCCGCTCACCAGGTCGAAGCCCGATTCCTTGAAGGTCGGGCAATCCGGCAGTGCCGGGTGGCGCTTTTCCATCGCCACGCCGAGGCAGCGCACCTTGTTGCCGAGCTGCGTTCCGACCGTGGTGTAGCTCCAGGCGCCCGCAACGTGCTTGCCGAGGAGGGCCGTGTTCGACTCCCCCGTGCCCTTCGAGGGGATGTAGGTGGTCGTGATGCCGGCGAGCTTGTCGAAGCGGCGCTGCGCCAGGTGGTTCGCGGAGTTGGTGCCCGAGCCCGTGAAAGTGATCGTGCCGGGCGCCTTCTTGGCGGCGGCGATCAGGTCCTTCAGGGTCTTGTGCGGGCTGTCGGCGGTGACCATGATCGCATCCGGCGTGTAATGGAACCAGTACACGTTGGCGAGCTCTTTCGTCTTGTAGCCCACGTCCTTCTGCAGCGGCTGCAGGATGATGTGGGGCAGGTTGGTGCCGATGATCGTGTAGCCGTCGCCGGGCGCGCTGTTGATCTGCGACCAGGCGGCCGCCCCGCCGGCGCCCGCCTTGTACTGGATGGCGACGCTTTGCCCGGCAATGCTCTTGAAGAACGGCTCCTGCAGCCGCGCGGACACGTCGGACTCGCCGCCCGGGCCGAACGCGATGATGTAGTTGATGGTCTTATCGGGATATGCGGCGACGGCGATTCCCGCCACGGCGGCCGCGGCTGCGGCGATACCGGCGATGGTCCTGGCAACGGGTTTCATGCGAGCTTCTCCTCTTGCGGTTTGATTTGGCCGGAGCGCCGCGATTGTGCCCGCCTGGGGCTGCGGCTCGTCGACGCCGGATCGCGGCGTCCCCCGTATTCTGCAATAAGACGCCCGCCCGTGACGATGTCGCCCGGGTGGGGCGGCGTAAAATCGCGCCATCGACCGCGAAAGGAACAGCATGCAGGCCACCGACAATCCCATGGGCACCGACGGCTTCGAGTTCGTCGAGTACACCGCGCCCGATCCGCAGCAGCTCGGGGCGCTGTTCGAGCAGATGGGCTTCACCGCCGTCGCGCGCCACCGCTCGAAGGACGTGATCCTCTATCGCCAGGGGCGCATCAACTTCATCGTGAACCGCGAGCCCGACAGCTTCGCGCAGTCGTTCGCGCGCGTGCACGGGCCTTCCGCTTGCGCCTTCGCGATCCGCGTGAAGGACGCCGCGCACGCCTACGAGCGCGCCCTCGAGCTGGGCGCGAAGCCTTTCCAGGGCAAGGTCGGCCCGATGGAGCTCAACATCCCGGCGATCCGCGGCATCGGCGACAGCCTGATCTACCTCGTCGACCGCTACCCGGGCAACGGCGGCGAGCTCTCGATCTACGACGTGGACTTCAAGCCGATCGCAGGCGTCGCCCAGCTGCCGCAGGGTGCGGGCCTGCTCGAGATCGACCACCTCACGCACAACGTCTACGGCGGTCGCATGGACGTGTGGGCCCGGTTCTACGAGAAGCTCTTCAACTTCCGCGAGATCCGCTACTTCGACATCCAGGGCAGGAAGACGGGCCTCACGTCGCGGGCGCTCACCAGCCCGTGCGGCAAGATCCGCATCCCGATCAACGAGCCCTCCGACACCAAGAGCCAGATCCAGGAGTACCTCGACGCCTACCACGGCGAGGGCATCCAGCACATAGCGCTTTCCAGCGCGGACATCTTCGAGACCGTGGAGACGCTGCGCGCGCGCGAGGTCAAGTTCCTCGACACGCCGGATGCCTATTACGACCGCGTCGACGCGCGCGTGAAGGACCACGGCGAGGACCTCGAGCGCATGCGCAGGAACCGGATCCTGCTCGACGGCGAGGGCGTGGACAAGGACGACCACGAGGACAAGCTGCTGCAGATCTTCACGGCCAACGTGATCGGCCCGATCTTCTTCGAGATCATCCAGCGCAAGGGCAACGAGGGATTCGGGGAGGGCAACTTCCGCGCGCTCTTCGAAAGCATCGAGGCCGACCAGATCGCTCGGGGGGTCGTGTAGCGGAATGATGCGAGCACCAAACCTTTGGAACACGGATGAAACGGATGAATCGGATGGACACGGATAACGCCAAGATGTTTTACCCGTGGACTATTCGTGTGGGCGCCAAGCTTCAGGCACGGACCTTGAATCGCCTTTGCCTTATCCGTGTTCATCCGATTCATCCGTTTCATCCGTGTTCCAAAGGTTTGCTGTCCACATGAACGACACGGTTTCCACCACGGCGCTCAGGTACCTGTCCGGCTTCGGCGCGCACCACGAGACCGAAGCGGTGCCGGGCGCGCTGCCGGTGGGGCAGAACTCGCCGCAGAAGGTGCCCTTCGGGCTGTACGCCGAGCAGCTCTCGGGCACGTCCTTCACGACGCCGCGGGCGCACAACCTGCGCTCGTGGCTGTATCGCCTGCGTCCTTCCGCGATGCACGCGCCGTTCAGCCGCATCCCCGACGGGCTGCTGCGCACCGCGCCGTGCCTCGAGGCCGAGTGCTCGCCCAATCGCCTGCGCTGGTCGCCGCTCGCCGCGCCGGAGTCGCCGACCGATTTCCTCGAGGGCCTCGTCACCCTCGCGACGGCGGGCGACGCGCGCACGCAGCAAGGTTGCGCAGCCCACGTGTACGTGGCCAACCGCTCGATGGAGGAGCGGCGCTTCTGCTACGACGCCGACGGCGAGCTGCTGGTGGTGCCGCAGGAGGGGGCGCTCACGTTCGCGACCGAAATGGGACGGCTGCTGGTGCAGCCCGGCGAGATCGCCGTGATCCCGCGCGGCATCCGCTTCCGCGTGGAGATAGCCGCCGGGCTCGTGCGCGGCTACGTGTGCGAGAACTACGGCGCGGCACTGCGCCTTCCCGACCTGGGCCCGATCGGCTCCAACGGGCTCGCCAGCCCGCGCGACTTCCTCGCGCCCGTGGCCGATTTCGAGGACCGCGACGCGCCCACGCAGGTCATCGCGAAGTTCAACGGCCACCTCTGGCAAGCCCTGCTCGACCACTCCCCGCTCGACGTGGTCGCGTGGCATGGCAACTACCATCCCTACAAGTACCCGCTCTCGCGCTTCAACACCATCAACACGGTGAGCTTCGACCATCCCGACCCGTCGATCTTCACCGTCCTCACCGCGCCATCCGACACGCCCGGGATGGCGAACGTGGATTTCGTGATCTTCCCGCCGCGCTGGATGGTGGCCGAGGGCACCTTCCGGCCGCCGTACTTCCACCGCAACGTGATGAGCGAGTTCATGGGCCTGGTGCACGGCGAGTACGACGCGAAGAAGGGCGGCTTCGTGCCCGGCGCAGCCAGCCTGCACAACGCGATGTCGGCCCACGGCCCCGACCATGCCTCGTACGAGAAGGCCGTGGGCGCCGATCTGAAGCCCCAGTACCTCGAGGGCACGCTCGCCTTCATGTTCGAGGGCCGCCACGTGTTCGAGCCGACGGCCCACGCGCTCGCCTCGCCCGCGCTCGATCGCGAGTACGACGCGGCCTGGGGCGGATTTCCCAAGGCGCCGGTGCCGGGATGAAGCTGGCCTCCCTCAAGGGTCCCGGGCGCGACGGCACCCTGTGCGTGGTCTCGCGCGACCTCGCCCGGGCGGCGAAGGTCGATGGCATCGCACCCACCCTGCAGCAGGCGCTGGAGAACTGGCCCGCGGCCGAGGCGAAGCTGCGCGACGCGTTCGAGTCGCTGCAGGGAGGCCACGAGCGCCACGCCTTCGACTTGCAGGAGGCGCTCACCGCCGGCCGCATCGGCCCGCCGCTCCCGCGTGCGTACGAATGGCTCGACGGCTCGGCCTACCTCACGCACGTCGAGCGCGTGCGCCGCGCGCGCAACGACAAGGTGCCGGAGAGCTTCTACAGCGATCCGCTCATGTACCAGGGCGGCGCGGGAAGCATGATGGGACCGCGCGACCCCATCCGCGTCCACTCGGAAGACTGGGGCGTCGATCTCGAGGGCGAGGTGGTCGCCATCGTGGGCGACGTGCCGATGGGAGCCAGCCCCGCGCAGGCCTCGGCCGCGGTTCGGCTGCTCACGCTCGTGAACGACGTGTCGTTCCGCCGCCTCATCCCGGCCGAGCTCGCCAAGGGCTTCGGCTTCGTGCACGGGAAGGGCGCGAACGCGCTGGCGCCGGTCGCATGCACGCCGGACGAGCTGGGCGACGCCTGGCGCGACGGCAAGGTGCACCTGAAGCTCGAGTGCCACGTGAACGGCCAGCGGCTCGGGGATCCCAACGCGGGCGTCGACGCGACCTTCAGCCTGCACGACCTCATCGCGCACGCGGCGAGGACCCGGGACCTCCCCGCCGGCAC
>CAMPHL010000027.1 GCA_946885905.1 uncultured Pseudomonadota bacterium
CATACCATGACCGCCCCGCCTTCTTCAAAGGCGGTTCTGCACACAATTCAGAACATTACTGCCGCTCAGGGGAACGTTAGCTTTCAGAAATGGAGATTCGCGCCATTCAACCGGCAGAAGTCGAGACCGCGCGGCACTTGCTCATCGCGAACGGATGGGGCAGCCGCGACACTGTTCGCAATCGCTTCGTAGAACTGCTTTCCCGCTCACAAGTCGCGCTCGTCGCGGTTGAGGGAGAACTCGTGTTGGGCTTTGTCCGCGCGCTGACCGACGGCATGTCGAATGGCTACATCTCCATGCTGGTTGTTGCCGAGGAGCATCGCCGAAAGGGTATCGGCCGTGCGCTGGTACAGGCTGCAATGGGTGACGACCGCCGCATCACCTGGGTGCTACGTGCGGCGCGATCGGGTGGCGTGTCGACCTTCTACGAGCGTTTGGGATTCAATCGTTCCGAGGTGGCCATGGAGCGGCCTGGTGCGCGATCTGACAGCTAAATACCCCGAGGAGCGGTTCGTGATCCCTCGTGGCGCGCGGTCATTGCGAACCGGCATCGTGGCCGGCCGCTCAGGGCAGCGTTAGCCATCTCGAATGCGTCGGTTTGACGCCACCGAGTGCGGAAGCAACGTCAAGGGCGGATCGGTTCTTTGCGGTGCCTCAAACTCCAAGGCGAAGGCGGCTGAATGGCACTCGCTGATATTCTTTCGCGCCACCGAGGATGACGATCCTGACGATTGGGGACCGTACTTCGAGCTCGACGATCAGTCGCAAGGCTTTTACACTCGATCGGCGCGCGTTCAGTTCACCGGGACTCTGTTCAAAGTCTCGATTGTGCCGCCGCAAGCTCAACGTTTTGGGCACAGAACCATCGTGGCGGATCTTAAACGGTGCTCACCGCGACAAATTGCCAAATTGAAGAGCGGGCTTCGAATGGTCTTTCGAGACGCGCCTGGGCGGCTGCGAGATGGCTAACTACATGAAGGAGCGTCCGGGTTCCATCGTGGGCCTCAGCCAGGCGCCCAAGCCATGGTGCACCCGGCTCTGGCGATTGCAGCGGTGGCCGGCCGCTCAGTACGGCTTTAGACACCGCACAATGGAGCAGCGTGGATAACTCTGACGAGCAGTGGGAGTTGTCGCCGGAAGTTGCCCATCCAAACGCCCGCCGCTTGATGAAAGCCGAGTATTTTTGGGATGTATGCGACGAAGACTCGCCATTTGGAAATGACACGGGCGCTGACACCCTTGAATTCTTTCGCGAGCATCTCGAATCACAGGGCGACGACGAGCAATTTCTCAGCGATATCCTCGAAGAATGGGAAGTCGATCGAGAGACTGCCGAATCGGTTTCTGACGACGAGCTGAAAAAGGCGCTGGGGGACCAGCATTTCCACGTACTCACGTACGACGATGTCGTGATCGCCGTGGCGTTTGCTCAGCTCGTCTTTCGGGGCAAGCCCACGAAGCCGATGGCCGATGCCGCGATCCGCTCCCTCAAGCGACAGGCCCTCCAGGACGTGATCGAGTTCCGGGGCTGGGAAGACTTCGGCGAGCGCGCAGAGCGATGCGCTGAGATGATCAGGGTGCTCGAAGGTGCGGTCTAACCATACTCGATCTGAGCTCACAATGCTCATGCTGCTTGTGTCGTGGTTCGCCGAATCAGCGTTCTCGGGCGCGGTTGAGGGAGAGGTTTCATGCCGGAACCTGCGCAGCGCCGCGGAGTGCGCGCGGCTCGAGGCCGCGGGAGCGCCGCCGCGATCGTCGGCGTCGGTCTTCCGCGACAACGTGAGCGAGGTACAGACGCGCGCCGGAGTGATGCGCCTCGAGAAACTCGAGGTTACGCCTGACCCGGAGGACCGGAAGGCGCCCGAGGCGAGCCGCTGGGAAAAGATGGACCGCGCACTCGGCCCCGGCAAGAGTGCGAAGCGCGAGTGGGTCGAGACCTACGACAACGCCGGGGTGCGCACGGCCTGCATGAATCCATGCCCCACGCCACTTTGCTGCGTACGGTCCGGGGGTTTTTCGCTCGCGCACCCATACCTGCCGCGCGGGCTCTAGTTGTCGCGGTCGCATCGTGGCTCGCCGCTGAACAAGGCGTTAGCCGGCCGCGATGACGGGCGATATCACGTCGAGCAGGTTCCTCCACTCGGCGCGCCGGCAGTGATATTTTTCATACTTCATGCCCGGTCGCATCGCGCCAAATCAAGGTCATGCCAGGCGAAAAGCTTCTCACCTACGGGGAAGTAGAGGGTCTCGTCACGATGCTCATCGCGGCGTGCGAGGACCGGGAAATGAACCATACCCTCGAAATCCTCCTTTCCGCGCCGAATGATCGCCGCAAGGCCGCCGTCTACGAGCTGCTCGACCGCTTCAGGATGGCCGGCGCGCCCACGTCGCTGCACAATGCATTCGTCTGTCTCCTCGACGATGACGTGGCGGAGAAGGCGTATCAGGTCATATACGAGTGCCGGCGCGACGGAGTGCGATCTACCCTGCCTGCCGACTGAGCGTTGCGCGGGCAGGCTTCCTGGGAGGTAGGGAACCATGTTCGATCACGTCAAGTTCGGGTGCAGCGACTTCGCCGCGAGCAAGGCGTTCTTTGTCAAGGCGCTCGAGCCGCTACGCGTGGCCGTCATTGCCGAGGGAATCCCTTCGTATGGCGTTGAGCTTTGCCAACCCGGGAGCAAGGTTTCGTTGATCCTGCACGAAACCAGCGAAAGGCCCGCGCACCTTCACCTTGCCTTCGCAGCCGAGACTCGCAAGCAGGTTGAGGAGTTTTATCGCGCGGCACTCGATGCGGGCGGCAAGGACAACGGCGCGCCCGGCGTGCGTCCCCACTACCATCCGAACTACTATGCGGCTTTCGTCATCGGTCCGGACGGGCATAACATCGAAGCCGTTTGCCACGACCCGGGGCCGTAGGATTGAAGACCAGATGATCCTCGAAGCGGCACCTCTGCAAGTCCGGCCCGGGCAATACGACGCCTTCGAGGCGGCGTTCCGCGAGGCTCAAACGATCATCGCCTCCATGCCCGGCTATCTTTCGCATGAGCTGCAGCGCTGCCTCGAACGCGAAGGCTCCTACCTGTTGCTCGTGCGGTGGGAGAGCGTCGAGGCCCACGAGGCGGGGTTCCGCAAGTCGCCGCAGTACCAGCGCTGGAAGGAGCTTCTTCACCACTTCTACGATCCGTTTCCCACCGTGAACCACTACGAGCGCGTGACGGGCAATCCCTGATGCCGAGGAAGCCCGCACCGAGGCCCGCGAAGGCGCGGCTACTCGCCGGCGGCAATCCCCAGATCGCCAAAGGCGATGGCGATGCGCCGGTCCAGGCCTACATCAGGGCCATTTCGGGCTGGAAGCGCGAGCTGGCAGTTCGACTCGACGCGATCATCACCCGCGCTTCACCGAAGGTGAGAAAGGCCGTCCGCTGGAACTCGCCCTTCTACGGCGTGGAGGGCGGCGCCTGGTTCCTGAGCTTCCACTGCTTCACGAAATACGTGAAGGTCACGTTCTTCAGCGGCGCCTCGCTGACACCGCTGCCGCCGGGGGAGTCGAAGATGAAGAACGTGCGCCACTTCGACATCCACGAGGGCGATCACCTCGACGAGAAGCGGTTCGCCGCCTGGGTGAAGCAGGCAGCCAAGCTTCCCGGCTGGGGCAAGGTCTAGCGGCGGCCCTTCGGCGGGTTCGCCTTGTTGAAGGCGACGGCTTCCTTGAATAGCGCCTTGAAAGCGGCGCCGTTCACCTTGTCGTCCTGGCGAATGTCGATCGCGCGGCGGGTGTTGCCCTCGAGGCTGGAGTTGAAGAGCTTCTTCGGGTCCTCGAGCGACGCCCCCTTCGCGAAGGTGAGCTTCACGACCTGCTGGTAGACCTCGCCCGTGCAGACGATTCCGTCGTGCGACCAGACGGGGATGCCCCACTTCCATTCCTCGATGACGCCCGGATCGGCCTCCTGGATGAGGGCCCGCATCTGCGCAAGCCGCTCGCCGCGCCAGTCGCCCAGCTCCCGGATCCGCTCGGAGATCCGCTGCCGGGCGTCTTCGGGTGCGGCCTTCGGCGCGGCTTTCGGCATTCGTCAGATTCCCAGCGCATCCATCAAATCGACGGCGGCGTTGTTGCCCGTCGCCTGCGCGATCTCGACGATGCATGTCGGGCTGGTCACGTTCACCTCGGTCAGCCAGTCGCCGATGATGTCGAGGCCGGCGAAGACGATGCCCGCCTTCACCAGCTCGACGCCTACTGCGAGTCCGACCTCGCGATCGCGATCGGAGATGGGCTGCGCCACGCCAAGTCCCCCGGCCGCGAGGTTCCCGCGCGTCTCGCCCGCCTTGGGAATGCGCGCGAGGCAGTGTGAAAACGGCTTTCCGCCGATGACGAGCACGCGCTTGTCGCCGGCCGTGATCTCGGGGATGAACTTCTGCGCCATGACCGTGCGCGCGCCCAGGTCGGTGATGGTCTCGACGATCACGTTGCGGTTGGGGTCGTTCGCGGCCACGCGGAAGATCATCGTTCCACCCATGCCGTCCAGCTTCTTCACCACGACGTCGCGATGCTCGTCGATGAAGGCGTGCAGCCGCGCCATCTCGCTCGCGACGAGCGTGGGCGGCGTGAATCGGGGGAAGCGCAGGATCGAGAGCTTCTCGTTCCAGTCGCGCAGGCTGCGCGGGTCGTTCACTACCGTGGTCCCGGCGCGCTCGAGCAGGAGTGTGGCGTAGTAGTACTCCTGGTCGAAGGGCGGGTCCTTGCGCATGAAGACGCGCCCGAAATCCGCGAGGCTCGTATCAAGCGGATCGCCCAGCGGCGAATACCACTGCTCGTTGTCGTCGTGCACCTCGATCGGCTGCGCAAGCGCGCGGATCTCGCCTTCGCGCAGGTAGATCGCGCGCGCCTCGAAGCACGAGATCGCGTGGCCGCGCCGCGCGGCCTCGCGCATCATCGCGATGCTGGAATCCTTGTACGCCTTGAGGTCGTCGAGCGGATCGACGACGAAGGCGATCCTCATGCGTTGGCCGCCTTGACCTCCAGGGCCTCGTCCCGCTCGACGAGCTGCCGGGGGGGGGGCGCCGCGGCGAGCATCGCCAGGCGCGCCCCGACGCCGTACGTATAGAAGCGATTCGGCGTGTCGCCGGGCTTGCCGCTGCAGTCGGGCGAGTGGCAGTCCGTCTCGAAGGCGAGCGGCACGTACTTGGCGCCGGGCGAGTTCAGGTTCTCGTCGATGCCGCGCTCGGTGTGCACGCGGTAGAAGCCGCCCACCACGAACTGGTCGACCATGTACACGACCGGCTCGGCCACGGCGCCGTCGACGCTTTCGAAGGTGTAGACGCCCTCCTGGATGATCACCTCGTGGACCGGCTGGCTGTCCTTGATCGTGGCCATCTTGTTGCGCGTCTTGCGGTTGAGGTTCCGCACGTCGTCGACGCTCTTCACCGTCATGATGCCCATGCCGTAGGTGCCGGCATCGGCCTTCACGATCACGAACGGCTGCTCGGTGATGCCGTACTCCGCGTACTTCTCGCGCACCTCGCCCAGCACGAACTCCACGTTCGACGCGAGGCAGTCCTCGCCCTCCTTCTCGGCGAAGTTCACCTTGCCGCACTGGCTGAAGGCGGGATTCACGACCCAGGGATCGATGCCGGCGATCCTGGCGAACTCCTCGGCCACGCGGTCATAGGCATGGAAGTGCTGCGACTTGCGCCGCGTGGACCACCCGGCCACGAGCGGCGGGACCACCTCCTGCTCGATGCCTTGCAGCAGCGCCGGGATGCCCGCCGAGAGGTCGTTGTTGAGCAGCACCGCGCACGGGTCGAAGTTCCCGAGCATCACGCGGTTGCCCTTGCGCTGGATGGGCTCGAGGAGCAGCTTCTCGCCGTTCGATGCCTCGACCTGCATCGGCTCCTTCAGGTCCGGGATCAGGGTGCCGATGCGCACCGTGAGCCCGGCGCCTTCGAGGATGCGCTTGAGCGTCGCGACGTTCGAGAGGTAGTGGGCGTTGCGCGTGTGGTTCTCCGGCACGAGCATGAAGCGGCGCGTGTCCGGGCAGATCTTCTGCACCGCCGACATCGCCGCGTGCACGCACAACGGCAGGAAGTCCGGATTGAGGTTGTTGAAGCCGCCGGGGAAGAGGTTCGTGTCGACGGGGGCGAGCTTGAAGCCGCTGTTGCGCAGGTCCACCGACGTGTAGAACGGCGCCTCGTGTTCCATCCACTGGGTACGGAACCAGCGCTCGATCTCGGGCCGCTGGTCGAGGATGACGCGCTCGAGCTGGGCGAGCGGTCCGGCGAGCGAAGTGGTGAGGTGGGGAACCATGTTCCGGGGGCCGTGGGTATCCGGGGCGGAGGTTCAGTTTAGCCTAGAATTAGAGCGAGGCACGCTACCGCCGTCGAGCGGACTCGCCGCCCTACCCCCAATAAGAATCACACCATGACCCCATTGCAGACGATCGCGGCAACGGTCACGTTGCTCGCGCTTTCCAACCTTTTCATGACGTTCGCCTGGTACGGGCACCTCAAGCACCTGCAGGGCAGCGCCTGGTGGATCGCGGCGGTCGCGAGCTGGGGGATCGCGCTGGCCGAGTACCTCCTGCAGGTGCCGGCGAACCGGATCGGTTACATGGGCGGGCTCACCCTCGCGCAGCTCAAGATCATCCAGGAGGTGATCACGCTGGTGGTCTTCGTGCCCTTCGCGATCTTCTACATGGGGGAGGGGTTGAAGCTGGATTACCTGTGGGCCGGGTTGTGCATGGTGGGCGCGGTTTATTTCATATTCCGGTGAGATTGGGCCGCGGGTCGGTGCGGCAATGGCCGCCGCGCGGGGCGACGAAATGAAGCTACACATCCTCGGCATCTGCGGGACCTTCATGGGCGGGCTCGCCAAGATCGCGCGCGAGCTGGGCCACGAGGTCACGGGCTGCGATGCGCACGTCTATCCGCCGATGAGCGACCAGCTCCGCGGGCTGGGAATCCCGCTGCACGAGGGCTACGACGCCGAGCAGCTCGAGAAGTATCCCGCCGACCTGTACGTTGTCGGTAACGCGATGACGCGCGGCAAGCCGGTAATCGAGGCGATCCTCGAGCGCAACCTCGACTACGTCTCGGGGCCGCAGTGGCTCTCGGACAACGTGCTGCGCGATCGCTGGGTGCTCGCGGTGGCGGGCACGCACGGCAAGAGCACCACCTCTTCGATGCTCGCGTGGATCCTCGAGGATGCGGGGCTCGCGCCCGGATTCCTCGTGGGCGGCGTGCTGCGCAACTTCGGCATCACCGCGCGCGCCGGCAGCGCGCCCTTCTTCGTGATCGAGGCCGACGAGTACGACACCGCCTTCTTCGACAAGCGCTCGAAGTTCGTCTGGTACCGGCCGCGCACCACGGTGCTCGGAAACCTCGAGTACGACCACGCGGACATCTTCCAGGACCTGGGCGCGATCGAGACGCAGTTCCACCACCTGGTGCGCATCGTGCCGCCCGGGGGGCTGCTGGTCGTGAACGGGCAGCAGGCGGCGCTGGATCGCGTGCTCGCGCGCGGCGCCTGGACGCCCATCGAGCGCTTCGGCGGCGCCGGCCACGAATGGAGCGTGGGCGCGATCCACGCCGACGATTCATTCGACGTCCTGCGCAAGGGTGAGCGCCCGGGAACCGTGCGCTGGAACCTGATGGGCGAGCACAACCGCCAGAACGCGCTCGCGGCGCTCGCCGCTGCGCGCCATGCAGGGGTGCCGATCGCCAAGGGGATCGAAGCGCTCGCCCGGTTCGAGGGCGTGAAGCGGCGCATGGAAGTCCGCGGGACGGTGGGCGGCATCACCGTGTACGACGATTTCGCGCACCATCCGACCGCTTTCGAGACCACGATCGCGGGTCTGCGGCGCCGTGTCCGGGACTCGCGCATCATCGCCGTCTTCGAGCCGCGGTCCAACACGATGAAACTCGGCACGATGCAGGAGCGGCTCGCGAGCAGCCTCTCGGATGCCGACCTGGTGTTCTGCTTCGCCAAGGACCTGGGCTGGGACCCTTCACACGCGCTGGCGGCGCTCGGTCCGCGCGCCTACACGCACGTGGACATGGGCACCATGGTCGAGACGCTCGTGCGCCAGCTTCGACCGGGCGACCACGTGCTCGTGATGTCGAATGGCGGCTTCGGCGGCGTGCACGAGAAGCTGATGGAGCGGCTGGGCCAGCAATCCAGGAAGGTGAGCGCATGAAGGACCTCAAGAAGGAGGTCGAGGAGCTGCGGCTGCTGCTGCGGTCGGCCTTTCCGGTGATCGTGGTCGAGACCGCAGAGGAGCAGCGCTTCCTCGACATCGCGGAGAACCTCGCCAACCTGGACGACAAGACGCTCTTCACGTGGAGCGCCGTACGGGGGCTCTCGGGCAATCGCGCCGGCTCTTCCATCACCATGACGAGGGACTTCGGCGACTGCATCAACCACATCACCTCCGACCCGCGCGGCGGGATCTACGTCTTCCTCGACGCGACGCCCTACCTCGAGGACCCGAAGGTCACCCGCATGATCCGCGAGCTGGCTTTCGCCCACGCGCGCAACCGCATCACCATGATCTTCGTCGGCACCCGCGTGAGCCTGCATCCCGACCTCCAGCGCATGAGCGCGACCTTCCGGATGGCCGCAATCGGGCCGGAGGAGGTCAAGGCCCTCATCAAGGAAGAGGCCGAGATGTACATGTTCCAGCGCGAGGCGAACATCAAGGCCGACAAGGGCGCCTACGAGATGCTGGTGCAGCACCTGATCGGCCTTTCGCGCGACGACGCCCGGCGCATGATCCGCCAGGCGATCGAGCACGAGGGGGCGATCACGATGGAAGACGTGGCGCGCGTGCTCAGGCTCAAGCACGAGGCGCTCGGCAAGGACGGCACCTTGCAGATGGTCACCGACATCGAAAGCCTCGACAACGTTGGCGGGCTGGCGCGCCTCAAGAATTGGCTCGAGCTTCGCCGCGACGCGTTCCAGGGCAGGAAAGGGACCGAGGGCCTGGACGTACCCAAGGGCGTGCTGCTGCTGGGCGTGCAGGGTGCGGGCAAGAGCCTGTCGGCGCGCGCAATCGCCGGCGCGTGGCGCGTGCCGTTGCTGCGGCTCGATTTCGGCGCGCTCTACAACAAGTTCCACGGCGAAACCGAGCGCAACCTGCGCGAGGCGCTGGAGACCGCCTCGCAGATGTCGCCGGCGATCCTGTGGATGGACGAGATCGAGAAGGGCGTCGCCTCCGACTCCGGCAGCGATGGCGGCGTGTCGCGTCGCGTTCTCGGGACGCTCCTCACGTGGATGAGCGAGCGCAGGAACCGCGTCTTCATGATCGCCACCGCCAACGACATCGAATCGCTGCCGCCGGAGCTGCTGCGCAAGGGCCGCTTCGACGAGATCTTCTTCGTGGACCTGCCCACGGCTCCGATCCGCGCCGAGATCTTCGCCATCCACCTGAAGCGCCGCAAGCATCCGGTAGAGCGCTTCGACTTGCACAAGCTCGCCGCGGAGTCGGATCGCTATTCCGGCGCCGAGATCGAGCAGGCGATCGTCGCCGCCGCCTACACCGCGCACGCCGAGGGCAAGCCGCTCGAGACGGGGCATATCCTCGGGGAGCTCGGCGCCACGCGGCCGCTCGCCGTGGTTCGCGCGGAGAAGGTGCATGCCCTGAGGGTGTGGGCGCGGGAGCGGACGGTGCCGACTGATTGAAGATGGGCGTCAGGCGTTGCGCATCGGGTGGTGGACAGGAACCAGGAACCAGGAGCCAGGAAAGATGGAGCTGCGATACAGGATCGTGAACGTTTTCGCGCGTGAGGGACGCCTCACCGGCAATCCGCTGTGCGTCTTCGAGGACGGCTCGGGGGTGGACGACGCCACCATGCAGGCGCTCGCACTGCAGTTCAACCTCTCGGAGACCACGTTCATCCTGCCGTCGGCGCGGGCGACAGCGCGGGTTCGCATATTCACGCCGACCTACGAGATGCCGTTCGCGGGACATCCGACGCTCGGGACGGCCGACGTCGTGCGTTCGCTCCAGAACGCGGGCGACAACGTGACGCTCGAGGTGAAGGTGGGCGTGATCCCCGTCACGGCCAAGGGCGATCGCTGGACACTGCAGGCCGTGGCCCCACGGTCGCGCGGCATGGAGATCTCGCGTGCCGACCTCGAACCGATCCTCGGGCTTCGCGAGGGCGACATCGGCGACTGGCCGCTGTGGGTCAACGCCGGCAAGGAGCAGCTCGTCGTGCCCGTGCGCTCGGCCGATGCCGTGCGGCGCGCCGCCCCGCGGCCCGACGCCTTCTCGCGGCTCAAGAGCGAGGATGGGCAGAGCATGGCGCTGGTCTTCCACGACGAGGGCGACGAGAGCCGCAAGGTCGAGGCGCGCTTCTTCTTCCCCAAGGCAGCCGCGATCCTCGAGGATCCCGCGACCGGTTCGGCTTGCGCCAACCTCGGTGGCTGGTTCACCGTGGTCCGCCCGCAGACCGACATCATTCGCGTGGTCTCCCAGGGCGAGATGGTCGGGCGTCCCTCGACGCTCGACCTTTCCGTGAAGCAGGGCGCCATCCATGTCGGCGGCCGCGTGGTCGAGCTGGGGCGCGGGACCGTCACGCTCTGAAGACGATCGTCTACCTGCACGGCTTCATCAGCTCGCCCGCGTCGAAGAAGGCCACGATGCTGCGCGACTATGTGGCCAACTGCGTGACCGGCGTGAGCTACGTCGTGCCCGCGCTGAACCACCGGCCGGCGCGCGCGCTGGAGCAGCTCGCGGCCGTTTGCGCGGGCGTGCCGCCCGCGGATCTCACGTTCGTGGGCAGCTCGCTCGGCGGCTTCTACGCCACGGTCATGGCCGAGCGCCTGGGCTGCCGGGCCGCTCTCGTGAACCCCGCGGTGCATCCGCACCGGCACTTCGGGCGCTACCTGGGGCCGCAGAAGAACCTGTACACCGGCGAGGAGTTCATCCTCACCGAAGAACACGTGGACGAGCTGCGCGCCGCGGATCCCCCGGCCATCACCCGGCCCGAGCGCTACTGGCTCTTCGTGGAGACCGGCGACGAAGTGCTCGATTACCGGGAGGCGGTCGAGTACTACGCGGGGGCGCTGCAGGAGGTCGTGAGGGGCGGCGATCACTCGATGGTGTCGTTTCCGGAGCACATCCCGGAGATCGTGGAATGGGCGAAGTCTTGAAGCAGGTCCTCTTCGAGGAAGACGGCCACTTCCGCGTCGGCACCATCCTCGCCGAGGCCGGGACGTCGTTCCAGGTCGAGGCCGCGCACGGCAAGCGCTCGAAGGTGAAGGCCGCCTCGATCCTGCTCAGGTTCGACGGGCAGGGCCTCGCCAACTTCATGGCCGAGGCGCAGAAGCACGCGGAGGAGCTCGATCCGCAGTTCCTGTGGGAGGCCTGCGGTGGGGCCGAATTCGGCTTCGAGGACCTGGCGCGCGAGTACTACGGCCGTGCCGCGACGCCCCGGGAGGCGACCGCGGTCGCCCTGCTGCTGCACGGTAACCCGATCTACTTCTACAAGCGCGGCAAGGGGCGCTACCAGGCCGCGCCGGAGGCCAACCTCCAGGCCGCGCTCGCGGGCCTGGACAAGCGCCGAAAGCAGCAGGAGCAGGTGGACGCATGGGCTGCGGAGCTCGGGGCGGGGAAGCTGCCCGAGGCGCTCGGGCCCAAGATCGACCAGCTGCTCTTCAAGCCCGACAAGATGAGCCTCGAATGGCGCGCGCTCGACCAGGCCGCGAGCGCGGCGGGGCTTGCCGCGCCCAGGCTGCTCGCGGCGGCCGGCGCCTACGCGGGCCCGGAGGAATACTTCCTGCGGCGCTTCGCCTTCGAGCACTTCCCCCGCGGCCTCGGGTTCCCCGAGATGGGCGCGCTCGAATGGCCTGCGAACCTGCCCGAGGCGGCGGTATCCCCATTCTCCATCGACGACGAGGAGACCACCGAGATCGACGATGCTTTCTCGCTGCAGCGCCGCGAGGATGGCGGGCTCAGGGTCGGCATCCACATCGCGGCGCCCGCGCTCCTTTTCCGCCGCGGCCACGCGCTCGAGTCCGTCGCCCGCGAGCGCCTCTCCACCGTGTATTTCCCCGGCGGGAAGATCACCATGCTGCCGGAAGCGGCGGTACAGGAAGCCACCCTCGCGGCGGGCAAGCGCATGCCGGCGGCCTCGCTCTACGTCGAGGTGGCCCCGGACGGCGCGACCGTGACCGGGGTTCCCGCCCGCGCGCGCGCCAAACATGCCCTA
>CAMPHL010000028.1 GCA_946885905.1 uncultured Pseudomonadota bacterium
CGTGCTGCCGGTCTACAAGCGCATGGAAAACTACGACGGCGGCTCGGACGAGCTTCAGGGCGCCAAGGCGGCAGGACTTCGCACCATCTTCGTCTCCGGCGTCATCGAGGAGCTGTGGCCCGAGCGCATCGCGGCCCGCCGCGCGGTCGCGGACCACCACGTGCAGTACGCTTGGGAAGTGGAGCGGCTCGTCTCGCCCCCGGTAAAAGAGCCCGCATGAACCCCGATTCCGTCCGCCACTACCTCACCGACCTCCAGAACCGCATCGTCGCGCAGATGGAGGTGCTGGACGACCGCCACTTCGGCCGTGACGAGTGGGTGCGCCCCGAGGGTGGCGGGGGTATCACGCGGATCCTCGAAGGCGGAAAGCTGCTGGAACGCGGCGGCGTGGGCTTCTCGCACGTGACCGGGACCAGGCTGCCGCCTTCGGCCAGCGCGCATCGGCCGGGGCTTGCGGGCCGCCCGTGGGAGGCGATGGGCGTATCGCTCGTCTTCCATCCTCGCAACCCCCACGTGCCGACGGTGCACATGAACGTGCGCTTCTTCCTGGCGAAGGCACCCTCTTCCGAGGGCGCGAGCAAAGGGCAAGGCGAGGGCGACGACATCTGGTGGTTCGGCGGCGGCATGGACCTCACGCCGTATTACGCGGTGGAAGAGGACTGCGCGCACTTCCATGACGCCAACAGGAAGGCGCTCGCCGCGTTCGAGGGCCTGCACGCGCGCTTCAAGAAGCAGTGCGACGACTACTTCTTCCTCAAGCACCGCAACGAGCCGCGCGGCATCGGCGGGACCTTCTTCGACGACTTCAGCGAGGGGAGCTTCGAGCACGCCTTCGCCGTGATGCGCGCGACAGGCGAGGCGTTCCTGCCGGCCTACCTCCCCATCGTCGAGCGCCGGCGCGAGACGCCGTATACCGACCGCGAGCGCGACTTCCAGGCGTATCGCCGCGGACGCTACGTGGAGTTCAACCTGGTCTGGGATCGCGGGACGCTCTTCGGCCTGCAGTCGGGCGGCCGCGCCGAGTCGATCCTCATGTCGCTGCCGCCGATCGTGCGCTGGCGCTACGACTGGAAGCCCGAGCCCGGCACGCCGGAGGCGAAGCTCTACGAAGTCCTGATGCCGCCGCGCGACTGGTAGCTCACACGCCCTCGAGGAACATGAGCCGCCCGTTGCTGGCGGCGCGTCGCATCGCCTTCGGCTTCGCGTACTCGGTCGAGTTCCACCACTCCAGTGCCCGCTCGATCGACGGGAACTCGATGATGACGCGGCGACGCTCGGGGACGTCACCTTCCAGCGGATGCACTTTGCTCCCGCGCACGAGGAACTTGCCGCCGTATTGCTCGATCGTCGCCGGAACGATCTTGGTGTACTCCGCGTAACCCTCCGGGTTGGTGATCTCGATCTCGGCGAACAAGTAGGCGGGCATCTCTTTCCTTTCGGCGGCTGGAGCTGAACGGACACGAATCGTAGCAAACGTGGCGAAGCCTCATGCGCGGTCCCGGATCATGTAGAGCGCCTTTCCGTCCGGCGTCACGATCGTCTTCACGGCGCGAAAGCCGGCCTTCTCGTAGCAGCGGATCGCCCGAGCGTTGGCGGGGTCGGGATCGGTCTGGATGCGCGTCACCGCGGGATCCGAGAACAGGCGCTCGACGAACGCCTTCACCATTCGCGTGCCGAGGCCCTTGCCGAGGTCGGACGCATCGCACAGGAACTGGTCGATGCCGCGCACGCCCGGATCATCGATGCCCTCCCACCAGCCGCCGCCGGAACCCTTCGCGACGTACGATTGTGCGTAGCCGATGGGCCGGCCTTCGAGGAGCGCGATGTACGGCCTCACCTGCTCGACGGCCATCACGCGCGGAAGGTAAAGCTCGCGAAACGCTTCGGCGGGCAGGTCCGCCTCCTCGCCCGTCCACCATTCGCGCACGTGCGCCCGTCCGATCCATTCCTGGAGCATCGGGAGATCCTCGTCCCGCATCAACCGAAAGGTGACGTCGCCCACGACGCTTTGCTACTACAGCTTCTCGTAGGCGAGCCGCACCGGCTCCGTGCCGTGGATCTTTTCCAGCCGCCGCACGATGAAGTGGCCGCGCGCCATGTCCTGGTAGTGCCCGATGAAGATGGTGTTGATGATCGCCCCGCCCGCCGCGCCGATCACCGGCACCATCTGGGCCGCCGCCTTCTGCGACACGACGATCCCGAAGCGCGAGGCGATGAGGGCGATGAGGCGAACCAGCGCCGGCGCGCCGCTCTTGCCGAGGCCCTTCTCGGCGAGGTACCGGGTCGCCTCGGATACGGCGCCGGCCAGCGCCGCGCGCGCCGCGAAATAGCCCGATTCGGCCGCGTTGTCGCGCCTGTCCTTCGAGCTTCCGAGCGCGAAAACCGTGATGCAGGCGAGCCTGGTTTCGATCTGGCGTGGATCCTCGCCCTGGGCCGCCGCGATCTCCGCGATCGAGCGCAGGATGAGCGTGGTCGAGATCGGGAGCTCGATCCCGATGGCGGTGATGCCGAACGCCCCGCCGGCCGCGCCCGATGCCGCCGCGGCCAGGCGATGCATCTTGTCGTTCGTCGACGAGGACGGGCCCTTCGACCCGAGCGAGCGGACCGCGACGTCGAGCGCCTTCATGAGCGCCGCCTCGGTTGCCGTGTGCACGCTCTTCTGCCACTTGGCCGGCAGCATCTTCATGCCCTTCTCGAACGGCGCGCCGAGCACCGACGAGAACTTGGCCGCGAGGCCCGGGTTCTCGAGCAGCTGCTTGGCGTGCCGGAGCTGCTCGAGGTCTTCCTTGGGAAGCGTCATGGTCCCCCTATCGTATCGCGCGCCGCTGGAAACTTGCCGGCCCGGCGATTCAGGTTCCGACGACCCCAGCGCAGCGCTTCGTCGCGTAGCGACGAAGGGCCGCGGCGACTTGAGTCCGCAGCTCCTTCGCGCTCACGGGCTTGGGCAGGAAGCGGTAGATGTGCGCCTTGTTGATGAGCTCTATGCCGAGCTCGGCGTCCGGCTGCTCGGCGAGCAGGATCGAGAGGATCTCGGGGCGCTTGTCCTTCAGCTGCTTGAAAAGGGCCACAAGCCCGTCGGTGCCCACGCCCAGGTCGGCGACGATCACGGCGATCTCGTGGCCCTGCAGCACCTTGGCCGCTTCCTGGGGCGTCCTCACCTGGATCACCCTGGCACTGACAGCCAGAAGGCGCTCGAGCCCGGCTGCGAGCCCTTCCTTCGGGTCGATCACCAGGAGCGAGCCGGCGCTGCGCGGGTTGTCGGGCTTGGGCGCCGTCGCCTCCGGAGCGCTCGACGTCGTGGCCAGGTCGAGGCCGATGCGCGCCGCGTCCGCCAGCGCCTTCCTGAGGTCGTCGTTGTCCCAGGGCTTCATCACGAACTTGAAGATCTCGCCCTGGTTGATGGAGCCCACGAGCGCGGCGAGATCGGTGTACCCCGTCAGCAGGACGCGCACCGCGTTGGGAGCGATCGTGCGCGCCTGGCGCAGGAGCTCCACGCCGGTCACGCCCGGCATGCGCTGGTCGCTCACGATCACGTGGAAGTCGTGCTCCCTGACCGCGGCGAGGCCCGCCTCGCCGCCGGTGGCGGTGCTCACTTCGTATTCCTGGCGGAAGAGCGCGCGTAGCGCGTTGAGGATCCGCTCCTCGTCGTCGACGAACAGCACCCGCGCCTTGGCTGCCTGGGACTGCGCGGGCGCGGGGGCGGGAGCCCGCGGAGGCTGCTTCGCGAGGACCTGGGCTTTCGCGGCGAGATCCGGTGGCACCGGGGGCTTGGTCGGTTCCCGCACCGGCTGCGCAGCCGCGGCGGGCGCGGGCGGCGCCTGCGTTGCCGTTGGCGAAGCTCCCAGCGCATCGAGCGGCCGGCCGATCGTGTCCTGCAAGCCGAGTCGAAGCGCCTCGGCGAATTCGTGCGCGGCGTTGAAGCGCTCGATCGGATCCTTCGACAGCGCCTTCTGGATCGCCCAGTCGAGCTGCCACGCGATCCGGTGGTCGTACGAGGACGGGTCCGTCGGACGCTCCTCGTGTACGCGGTGCTCGACCTCCTGGCGCGTGCCGCTGAAGGGAAGCCTCCCCGTGACCAGCTGGTAGATGATCGCGCCCGCGTTGTAGATGTCCGTGCGCGAGCTGATCGTCTCGTTGCGGAACTGCTCGGGAGCCCAGTAGCCGACCTGCTCGGCTTCGCCCGTGAGCAGCGCCGACACGCCGAAGTCGGTGACCTTCACGCCGCCATCGGGAGCGAGCACGAGGTCCGAGGGCTTGAGGTCCCGGTGGACCAGGCCGCGCGAGTGCGCGAAGGACAAGGCCTCGAGCATCCGGCGTGCGATGTCCCAGACGTTCTTCATCTCGGGACCGGCCCCGTCCTTCAGCAGCGACATGAGGGCCACTCCCTCGCAGAGCTCGGACACGAGGCAGACCGTCCGCTCGGTCTCGATCACCTCGAAGAACCGCGCGACGCAGGGATGATGGAACTGGGCGAGCGCGAGCGCGTACTTGCGGTAGCCGGGCAGCGAGGCGGGGTCCAGGTGCTGGCGGCCGATCACCTTGATGGCCACCGCGCATCCGGTGTCGGGTTCCGTGCCGCGGAAGACGCGCACGCGCGGGGTGCTGCCGATCGGCGCCACGACGTCGTACTTGCCGATGCGCTGGCCCGTCGCGCTGCTCATGCCAGCTCGCTCCCCCAGGATTGCCGCGTGGAGGCCTCCTTCGTCACCTCGGCGGAGGGCTGGATCGGAAGGCTCACGATGAAAGTCGAGCCCACCCCGACCTCCGAGAGCACGTCGATCCGGCCGCCATGCTGGGCGACGATCTTGTAGGCGATCGAAAGCCCGAGTCCCGTGCCCTGCCCGGGCGCCTTCGTAGTGTAGAAGGGATCGAAGATGCGCGCGCGGTTCTCCGGCGCGATCCCGCGCCCGTTGTCCGCGATCTCGATCGCCACGTGGCCGGGGCCGTCGCCGCGCGTGGCGACCCGCACGAGGCCGCGCGGCTTGTCGATCGACTGCGCCGCGTTGGTGATGATGTTGAGCAGCACCTGGTTCACCTGCGAGGGCGAGCAGGTGATCGAACGCACCTCGCCCAGGACCTTCTCGACCTCGACCCTGCGCAGGTGCGGCTTGGCGATGAGCAGGGCCGCGTTCACGCCGTCGTTCACGTTGAAGCTCGCGATCCTGCTGCGGTCCAGGCGCGAGAAGCTGCGCAGGTTGGCCACCAGCTCCGAGATCTGCTCGATGCCGTGCAGGCCGTCGCCGGAGAGCGAGCCGAGGTCCTCCAGCACCTGGTGCTCGCGGAGCTGGTCGAGGCGTGCGTCGAGCTGGTCGAAGGTCGATCGCAGCTGGTCGGCATCGGCCGCCTCGTGGCGCAGCAGCTCGAGCAGGCGCGCCGAAAGCGTGATCGCGTCGCGCAGCTCCGGCATGCGGATGCGCACCGTGTCCACGCTGTTCTTCACGTACGCGAGCGGCGTGTTGATCTCGTGCGCCACGCCGGCGACCAGCTGTCCCAGCGAGGACATCTTCTCGCTCTGCACGAGCTGCGCCTCGGACTCGCGCAGCTGCGCGAGCGTCTTCTCGAGCTCGCGCGTGCGCTCGGCCACGCGGCCCTCGAGCAGCTCGTTGGCCTGTCGCAGCTGCGCCTGCGTGGCGCGCACGCGCGAGGCCAGGTAGCCGACCCCAACGAGCAGTGCGATGGCGTACGCGAACAGGTAGGCGCGCCAGCGGTCCTTGTCGTCGAGCGCCGCCTCCACGTCGCGGGCGAGGGTCTGCGCCAGGAGGTCGGCGCGCGCGCCCACCGTGGTGAACGAGAACTTGCGCCAGGCCTCCGCCTCCGCGGCGCGAGCCGCGAGCACGTCGCCGGTGGCCTTGGCGGCACGCTCGGCCGCGGCCGCGAGCCTTGGATCCAATGCTTCGGCGGCGGCGGGCAGGAGGGCGAGCGCGGGTTCGAGCCCGCGGGCCTGGGCATCCTGCTCCTGGATGTCGGACAGGCGGATGCCGCCGCGAAGCTGTTCGACCTGGACCCCCAAGGCGGCGATCCTCTCGGCGTTGCGCGGTTCGCGGGCGCGTGCGGAAGCGGATTCGGCGGTCACGGCCTCGAGCGAGTCGCGCGCGGCCGCGATGGCTTCGAGCGAGCGCTCGTGCGCGGCCTCGAGCGCCTGGAAGGCGCGGCGCTTGGCTTCCACGCCCGCCTTGATCTCGGGCAGCGCCGTGGCCACCTCGGCACGCGCGCCGTTCCTCTCGATCTGGTGGAGGATGCGTCCGATCATGGCAGTCCGGTCGGGCCTCGCGGCGGTCCCGGTCCCGGGGTCGCTGGCGAGCCGCAGCGCGTCCGCGTTCCAGCGCGCGTGGGCATCGCCCAGCTCGCGCAGCAGCGAGATGGCCTGGACCTGGTCCTTGTATCCCGTGGCCATAGTGCGCACGAACAGGAAGCCGAGGGTGAGCAGCAGGACGGCTGCGCCACCCGCGAGGAGGGCCGGCTTCGGGACGCGGGGGATCATGGGAGGCTATTCTGGGTTCCCGCAAGGGAGCGTTCTGTGAAACTCGTCACGCTCCGGACTCCAACTGTAACCCTTCATTCCCCCAGGTACGCTTCGCGCACTCGCGGGTCGTGCAGCAGCGCGCGCGACTCGCCCGAGATGGTGACCAGGCCCCCGTCCAGCACGTAGCCGCGGTGGCTCGTTTCGAGCGCCAGGCGCGCGTTCTGCTCCACGAGCAGGAGCGTCACGCCCTCGGTGGCGATCTGGCGCACGACCTCGAAGATCCTTTCCACCATCAGGGGCGCGAGGCCCATGCTGGGCTCGTCGAGGAGCAGCAGCTTGGGCCGGCTCATGAGGGCGCGCGCCATGGCGAGCATCTGCTGCTCGCCGCCCGAGAGCGTGCCGGCGGTCTGCATGCGGCGTTCCTTGAGGCGCGGAAAGAGGGCGAACACGCGCTCCACGTCCGACTGGACCGCAGCGCGATCCCGGCGGGCGTAGGCGCCCATCGAGAGGTTCTCCTGGATGGTGAGTTGCGCGAACACGCCCCGGCCCTCCGGAACCATCGCGAGGCCGCGCCGCGCGATCTCGTGGACTCGCATGCCGGCGATGTCGTGGCCGTCGTAGACGATGCGCCCGCTTGCGGGCCGCACGAGCCCCGTGACCGCCTTGAGCGTCGTGGTCTTCCCGGCGCCGTTCGCGCCGATGAGGCAGACCAGCTCGCCGGCTCCCACCACGAGGTCGATGCCCTTCACGGCGCGGATGCCGCCGTAGGCGACCTGCAGCTGCTCGAGCGCGAGCAGGCTCACGCGGGCCCGGCAGCCTGGCCCGGCGTCCCCGCGGCCGGCGGTGGCGTGACATGGCCCGGGCCGAGGTAGGCCTCGATCACCTTGGGGTCGTGCTGGACTTCGCGCGGAAGGCCCTCGGCGATCTTGCGGCCGTAGTCGAGCACCAGCACGCGGTCGCACAGGCCCATCACGAGCTTCACGTCGTGCTCGATCAGCAGCAGCGTGATGCCATCCTTGCGGATCGCCCCGAGGAGGTTCCTCAGCTCCACCTTCTCGGTGGCATTCATGCCCGCGGCCGGCTCGTCGAGCGCGAGCAGGCGCGGCTCGGTCGCCAGCGCGCGCGCGATCTCGAGGCGCCGCTGGTCGCCGTAGGAGAGGTGCTTGGCGAGCTCGTTGCCGCGGTGCGCGATGCCGACGTAGTCGAGCAGCTCGTGCGCGCGCCTCTCGATGGCGGCCTCCTCCGCGCGCGTGCCGCGATCGCGCAGGATCGCGCCGACCACGCCCGCCTTGGTGCGCACGTGGCGCCCGATCATCACGTTCTCGAGCGCGGAGAGGTTGGCGAAGAGGCGGATGTTCTGGAAGGTGCGCGCGATGCCGAGCTTGGCGATCCGGTCGGGCGTGGCGTTGGCGAGGACCAAGCCCTCGAACGAAATGCGGCCTTCGTCCTGGCGGTAGAGGCCCGTGAGCACGTTGAAGAGCGTGGTCTTGCCCGCGCCGTTGGGACCGATGAGGCCGTAGATCTCGCCGCGCTGGATGGCGAAGCCCACGTCGGAGAGCGCCGTGAGGCCGCCGAAGCGCTTGGTCACGCCCTCGACGGCGAGGAGGATTGCGGATGCTGCGGCGGGTGCGGGCGAGGCCATCGTCAGCCCGCCGCCGTTTCCTTCGGCACGGCGAGCTCGCGCTTGCGCACGGCCGAGGGCCACAGCCCCGCGGGACGGAAGAGCATGATCACGACCATCGCGAGGCCGAAGAGCAGCATGCGGATCACTTCGGGATCGATGATCGAGCGGCCGAACATCGCGCGCTGCATGGGCTCCACGGTGTAGCGCAGGATCTCGGGGACGAACGAGAGCAGGATCGCGCCCAGGACCACGCCCCAGATGTTGCCCATGCCGCCCAGCACCACCATCGAGAGCACCATGACGCTTTCGTTGAGGATGAAGCTCTCCGGGCTGATGAAGCCCTGGATCGCGGAGAACATGCCGCCTGCGACACCGCCGAAGGATGCGCCCATCGCGAAGGCGAGGAGCTTCATGTTGCGGGTATTGATGCCCATCGCCCGCGCCGCGAGCTCGTCCTCGCGGATCGCCTCCCAGGCGCGGCCGATGCGCGAATTCTGCAGGCGCAGGTTCACGACGATGACGACGACCAGCAGGATCAGCAGGAGGAAGTAGTACTTGATCGTGCCGGACAGGACGAAATCGCCCACGCGCGTGAAGGTCGAGAAGTCGAGGCCCGCGATCCTGACCGGGTCGATGGTGGCGATGCCCTTCGGGCCGTTGGTGAGGTTGAAGGGCTCCGAGAGGTTGTTGAGGAAGATGCGGATGATCTCGCCGAAACCGAGCGTCACGATGGCGAGGTAGTCGCCCCGCAGCTTGAGGGTGGGCGCCCCGAGCAGGATGCCGAAGACGCAAGCCACGAACGCGCCGATCGGCAGGATCATCCACCACGGCAGGTGGATGTTGAAGTGCGGGCTCGCCAGCAGCGCGTAGACATAGGCCCCCACCGCATAGAAGGCGATGTAGCCCAGGTCGAGCAGGCCAGCGAAGCCCACGACGATGTTCAGGCCGAGCGAGAGCAGCACGAAGAGGATCGCGAGGTTGGTGATGCGTACCCACGCCGTGCCGGCGATCTGCAGCACGAAAGGCAGCGCGACCAGCGCCACGACGATCAACGCGATGCCGATCCACTTCGCGGCGGGGTGTTGTCGTAATGCGGCGGGGAGGGAGTCAATCAAACGAACACCTTTGGAGCACGGATTAAACGGATAAAACGGATAAGGCGATTCAGTGGAACGTCTGGACACGAAGCACGTCCAGGCGCGGCAGGCCGAAGTTCAGTACGAGACCGGTGCGAATGCCCGACGCCCTGAGATAGTTCATGCACTGGGCTCGATGCACGACGTCCAGGGCCCGAACCGCCTTCAGCTCGACAACGACTTGGCCGTTGACGACCAAGTCCGCGGAGTAAATTCCAACGATCTCTTCCTTGTAGCGAACCTCCAATGGGGCTTGCTGTTGAACCTCATAACCTCTGCTTCGGAGCTCGATTGCCAGGGCGTTCTCATACACCTTTTCCAGGAAGCCGCAACCCAATGTGTTCGAAACGGCAAATGCGGCACCGATGACCGCCTCTGTCAGGCCCGTTTCCCCAATCAATGCCCTATCCGTGTTCATCCGTTTTATCCGTTTCATCCGTGTTCCAGGGGTTTGCTGCCTCCCTTGTCATGAACGGATGATCACGCCCGGTCGCCGACACGCTCACCCAGCAACCCCTGCGGCCGGAACACCAGCACCAGGATGAGCACGATGAACGCATAGACGTCCTTGTAGTTGCTGCCGAAGAGGCTCGAGGTCGGGCTCGCCTGGCACACGTCGCCGAAGCCGGGCAGGAACGCATCGAGCGTGCACACGTTGGTGAAGTCGCCGATGTAGCCCGCCCCGAGCGCCTCGATGAGTCCCATGAGGATGCCGCCCAGCACGGCGCCGGCGATGTTGCCGATGCCGCCCAGCACCGCGGCGCTGAAGGCCTTGAGCCCCAGCAGGAAACCCATCTGGTAGTGCGCGATGCCGTAGTAGCTGCCGACCATCACGCCGGCGGCGGCACCGAGGGCGGCTCCCACGACGAAGGTGAAGGAGATCACCTTGTTGATGTCCACGCCCATCAATCCGGCCACCTGCGGATTCTGCGAGACTGCGCGCATCGCGATGCCCATGCGCGTGCGGTAGACGAGGGCGATGAGGCCGCCCATCATCGCGACCGACGTGAGCATGATCGCCAGCTGGATGTTCGAAATCGCGGCGGCGTATTCCCCGCTGCCGAGATGGTAGAGCCTGAGCTCGATGATCTGCGGAAACGCGATGATGTTGCGGCTCCACACCATGAGCGCCAGGTGCTGCAGCACGATCGACATGCCGATGGCGGTGATGAGGGGGGCCAGGCGCGGGGCGTTGCGCAGGGGCTTGTAGGCCACGCGCTCGACCGCGTATCCCACGAGCATGCAAACCGGGACGGCGGCGGCGATGCCTGCGCCCACGATCGCCAGGGGGGGCAGGCCGCTCGGGGCGAGCGCCACGATGACCGAGAAAGCCACCATGCAGCCGATCATCACCACCTCGCCGTGGGCGAAGTTGATGAGCTGGATGATCCCGTAGACCATCGTGTAGCCCAGCGCCACGACCGCATAGACGCAGCCGAGGGTGAGGCCGTTCACGACCTGCTGCAGGAAGATGTCCACGGCGCGATTCTAGGGGAAATGAATGGGGTCCGACCCCATTTGCTTCCCGGCCCAATAAAAACGGCACCCGAAGGTGCCGCTGAGTTGGGGTGAAGCCGTTCTTGGTCTTATTTCTTCTTCTCTTCTTTTTTCGGTTCCTCCTTCTTCGCGCCCTGGGCGGGCGCGGCAGCAGGCGTTGCGGCGGGCGAAGGGCCCGCGCCGAACGGCGTCGAGACGCCGTCCTTCACGATCGCGACCGGCGCGATCTTGCCGTCCTTCATGCGGAAGATCGTGACCTCGGCGCCCTTGCGGTCGCCCTTGGCGTCGAACTCCACCTTGCCGGTGGCGCCGGTGAAGGACACGTTGAAGATCTCGGGGGCGAACTTGGCCGGGTCGGTCGAGTCGGCCTTCTTCATCGCCTCGATCGCCGCGTTGGTCGCATCGTAGAAGTAGGGGGCGTACTGCTTGATCTCGCCGTACTTGGCGGCGAACGCCTTGGTGAAATCCGGGCTCGCGGCCTCGCGCGGCAGCCCCGCCTGCGAGCACACCATGCCGTCGGCGGCGCCGGCGGACAGTTTGCTCATCTCGTCGGTGCACGCGCCGTCGCCGAAGGCGAACGCAGCCTTGATGCCGAGCTCCTTGGCCTGCTTGAGCATCGGCCCGCCCGTGGCGTCCATGCCGCCGTGGAAGATCACGTCCGGGTTCCTCGACTTGATCTTGGTGAGGATCGCCTTGAAGTCCGTTTCCTTGTCGGTGGTGCGCTCGCGCCCGACCACGTTCACCTTGGCGCCCTTGAGCGTCTTCTCCACCTCGTTGGCGATGCCCTCGCCGTAGGCGGTCTTGTCGTCGATGATGGCGACCTTCTTGGCCTTCATCTCCGAGGCGATGAACGCGGCGATCGCGGGGCCCTGCTGGTCGTCGCGGGCCACGGTGCGGAACACCGTCTTCAGGCCGCGCTCGGTCACCGCCGGGTTGGTGGCCGAGCCCGAGATCATCGGGATGCCGGCCCTGGCGTAGATCTCCGAGGCGGGAATGGTGACGCCGGAATTCAGGTGGCCGATCACGGCGGCAACCTTCGCGTCGACGAGCTTCTGGGCGACGTTGGTGCCGACCTTCGGGTCGGCCTGGTCGTCCTCGCTCATCATCCTGAAGGTGACGGGCTTGCCGCCGATGGTGAGCTTCTTCTCGTTGGCCTGCGCGACGGCCAGGGCCACGCCGTTCTCGTCGTCCTTGCCGAGGTGGGCGATCGAGCCGGTGAGCGGACCCGCGTGGGCGATGGTCACGGTCACGCCGGCGGGGGCGGCGGGTTTCACCGCTTCGGCGGCCTTCTTGGGCTCTTCCTTCTGGCCGCAGGCGGCCAGGCCGAGCGCGAGGGCGACGGCCAGGCTCAGCTGGGTGGGGCGGTTCATCGAGGCTTCTCCTGGAATCGGTTGGGTGGG
>CAMPHL010000029.1 GCA_946885905.1 uncultured Pseudomonadota bacterium
CATTCCCTGATTCCCCTGCTTCCCGCTTCGACCTGCTTTACCCCCTTCAAACCTGGTGGGGGCGAGCGACCTTGAGCTTCATGCCCGTATGCTCGCGCGAGACGTTGAATTCGACGATCTCGCCATTGCCCACCTGCATGCGGCCCGGGCCGCCGAGCAGCACGTTCATGATGCGGCCCACGCCCTTGCTGCTCACGAGCAGCGGGCGGCGGTCGAGGAGGGGCTTCAGGTTGTCGAGGGCGAGCGAGAGGCGGTTCTCGAAATCGGCCTCCGATTCGCCGCCGGGCGGCGTCACCCTGGCCGCGAGCGATTCCTCGGTCTCGGCGATCGGGCGGTTGTTCCACTGGCCAAGCCGGCGCTCGTTGAAGAGGGGATCGACCTCGACCGGCACGTTGCCCAGCACCCCGCTGATGATGGAGGCGGTCTGGCGGGTGCGGATGAGCGAGCCGGTCACGATCACCCCGATGCCCAGGCTCATCTTGTGGATCTGCTTGGCGAGCAGGTAGGCCTGGTCGCAGCCGATGTCCATCAGCGGGATGTCGAGGTCGCCCCCGCAGCGCAAGCCGCGGAAATTGGGCTCGGTCACGCCGTGGCGCACGAAATAAAGAGTGAAAGGCCGGTCGGGTTGGTAGCTCATATGGGGCCCAGCCTAATGCAGCGCTGAAAAAACCGTCAAATTTCATGGTTAGCCGCTGTTAGTGGTCCCTTACTCGCGCTTCGTGGCGGGTAGAATCCGGCTTCCCCATGCGCGCCTTCCGCTTGCTCCGCATCGCTGCCACGGCCGCCCGCTACGGATTGATCCGTGACCGGCCGCGCGGGGTGCGCCTGCGGCTGGCGTTCGAATCGCTGGGCCCGGTGTTCGTGAAGTTCGGTCAGCTGCTCTCCGTCCGGCCCGACCTCATTGCCGAAGACCTGGCATCGGAGCTGGCGAAGCTCCAGGACACCGTGCCGCCGTTTCCGTGGGAGGAAGTCGCGGCCACGCTCGACCGCGCCTATGGCCGGCCCCACATGGAAGTCTTCAAGGCGTTCCGGCGCGAGCCGGTCGCGAGCGCTTCGGTCGCGCAGGTCCATTTCGCCGAGCTGCCCGACGGGCGCGAGGTCGCGGTGAAGATCCTTCGTCCCGGCATCCGCGCCATCATCGCCAAGGACGTGGCGCTGCTCTACGTGGCCGCGGGGATCGTGGCGCAGACGCGCGACGGGCGGCGGCTGCGGCCCCGCGAAGTGGTGGCCGAGTTCGAGAAGATCATCGGCGACGAGCTGGACCTCTTGCGCGAGGCCGCGAACGCGAGCCAGCTGCGGCGCAACTTCGCCGACGGGCGGCTGCTCATCGTCCCCGAGGTCTACTGGGACTGGTGCAACCGCGAAGTGATGGTGATGGAGCGCATCGACGGCATCCCCGTGAACGCGGCCGCGCGGCTGCGCGAGGCCGGCATCGACATCCCCAAGCTCGCGCGCGACGGCGTCGAGATCTTCTTCACGCAGGTCTTCCGCGACGGCTTCTTCCACGCGGACATGCATCCCGGCAACATCTTCGTCGCGCGCGACGGGCGCTACTGCGGGGTGGACTTCGGCATCATGGGCACCCTCTCGGACGCGGACAAGCGCTACCTCGCCACCAACTTCATGGCGTTCTTCCACCGCGACTACCATCGCGTCGCGGCCGCGCACGTCGAGGCCGGGTGGGTGCCGCCCGACACGCGGGTGGACGAGTTCGAGGGCGCGATCCGCTCGGTGTGCGAGCCGATCTTCGACCGGCCGCTCAAGGAGATCTACTTCGGCAAGCTCCTCATGCGCCTGTTCGAAGTCTCGCGGCGTTTCCGCATGGAGATCCAGCCGCAGCTCGTGCTCCTGCAGAAGACGCTGTTGCAGGTGGAGGGGCTGGGGCGCCAGCTCGATCCCGACCTCGACCTGCGCCGCGCCGCGCAGCCGATCCACGAGCGCTGGGTGAACGAGCAGGTGGGGCTGCGCGGGCTGCTTCGGCAGATGCGCGACGAGGCGCCGCTCTGGGCGCGCACGCTGCCGCAGGTGCCGCGGCTCGTGCACCGGCTGCTCTCCGAGGATGCGCCCGGGAGGATCGAGTCCGCGATCGACCGCCTGCAGGCAACGCAGCGCCGGCAGAGCATGGTGCTCGCCATCATCGCCGTGGCGCTGGTCGCCCTGTTGGCCGGAACGTTCTTCCGCTAGCCGGGGCCGGCTCAGCGCTTGCGGGCGAGGGTGAGTCCGTCGCCCACCGGGAGGAGCGACAGGTCGATGCGCTCGTCGCCGTGCAGCGCCTCGTTGAAGGCGCGCAAGGCCACGGTGTCGGCTTCGTCGTTGCCGGGGTCGGCCACGCGGCCGGACCACAGCGTATTGTCCACGGCGATGAGGCCGCCGCGGCGCACCAGCTCCAGGCAGCGCTCGTAGTAATCGAGGTAGCTCGCCTTGTCCGCGTCGATGAAGGCGAAGTCGTAGCGTCCGGACTCGCGCAGGGAGATGAGCGTGTCGAGCGTGCCGATGGCCTTGCCGATCCTGAGGTCGATCTTCTTGTCCACGCCCGCCTTCTTCCAATAGCGCCGCGCGATCGCGGTCCACTCCTCGTTCACGTCGAGCGCGAGGATAGTGCCGTCGTCGGGAAGCGCCATCGCGACCGCAGCCGAGCTGTAGCCGGTGAAGACGCCGATCTCCAGGCATCGCCTCGCACCGGTGAGGCGGGCGAGGAGCGCCAGGAACTGTCCCTGCTCGGGCGCCACCTGCATGCGCGCCATCGGCAAGGTCGAAGTCTCCTCCCGCAGCTCGCGCAGCACCGGGTGGTCGCGCAGGGAATGCTCGAGCAGGTAGCGGTAGAGCTCGTCGGTCATCGTGATGGCGCGGCCCATCGGATCTCCTGGTTGCCTAGTCCTCGAGCTCGAGCAGCACGGGCTGGTGGTCCGAATCCTGCGTGGCCACGTCCACCGAGATTGCCCGCAGCCGCGGCGCCAGATCCTGGCTCACGAACACGAAGTCGCAGCAAAAGGGTGCTTTCGAGAACGAGCGCTCGTGCACGCAGAACGTGGGCGGATGCGGCTTTCCCGGGTTCAACTGCTCCCAGGCGTCGCGCAGCGGCGGGCCGTCGCGAGCCAATGGGCTTTGCATTTCGTGGCGGGCGCTGTTGTCGGGCGGGAAGTTGAAGTCCCCGCACACGATGGCGGCGGTGGTTTGCGGGGTGGGATCGAACGTCACGTTGCTGCGCGTGTTCTGGAAGCGCGGCGACATCATCGCTCGCTGGCAGGCCTCGTCGTGCAGGTTGCGCAAGCGCCTCACCTGCGCGTGGCGCTGCTCGTCGGAGTAGTACTCGAGGTGCGTCGTGGTCACCCGCAATGGCCCGAAGGGCGCCTCGACGGTAGCCTCCAGCGCCATGCGCGGCATCGTCTTGTTGGCGGGCTCGGCCGGCCAGGGCAGCGCATGGCGCCGCACCGAGTGGACGGGATAGCGGCTGAAGATCGCGTTGCCGAAGCGCCGCCGGCGGCCGCCGCCGCCGCTCACGTCCACGCCGTAGCCCTGCAGGCGTGTGTAACGGGGCAGGAGCTTGCCCAGCTCGGCGAACTGGTCCCGCTCGTCGTTGCCGTCGAGGCCGGGGAAATTGTCCGCGACTTCCTGCACGCACAGCACGTCGAAGTCGGCCATCGCCTGCGCGGTGCGCACGATTCGCCCGAGGTCCACGCGGCCGTCGAGGCCCAGGCCCCACTGGATGTTCCAGGTCAGTAGTTTCATGCCCGAATTGAGGTTTCGATCGCCCGAATGTTGCCAGATTCGGGGAGTTGAATCCGAGAACCGGGCTCACGCCCGATCCTCGAGGAAAAGAAATGGACCGGCTCTCCAACCCATTGTTGTCCCTTTTCGCCGCGTTCGCGCCGGAAGCCGAGCTGCGGGAGCAACCTCCGTGGCGCGCTCCCTTCGAGGCGAAGGGTGTCGACGGGACGTTCGTGCTGTGGGAGCCCCTCGCGCAGCGCTACCGCGTGTCCGACGCCCGGCGCGCGCGCAGGGGTTACCTGCCGCACGCGACCTTCGACACGGCCGGCGCCCTCATCGGGCTGGAAGTGGGCGCCGTGAACGACGAGCTCGAGGTCTTCCGCTGGGACGGCAAGCCCAAGCCGGTGCGCGCCTGGGAGCGCGACCACGACCTCGCGAGCGGCATGTGCTACGGGCCGGTCTGGATGTTCCAGGAGATCGCGCGGCGCACCGGCAAGCAGCGGATGAAGGACTGGCTCGAGCGGCTGGAATACGGCAATGCGGAGGTCTCGGGCGGCACCGACCTTTTCTGGCTGCAGGGCGGGCTTCGGATCTCCGCGATGGAGCAGGTGCGCTTCCTGCATCGCCTGGCCGAAGGGCGCCTGCCCGCCACGCAGCGGGCGCAGCGCCTGGTTCGCAGCGCCATGGCCGTCGAGCGCACGGCCGCCTACACGCTGTACGCGAAATCCGGGACTTCGAGCCAGTCGATACGCGAGCCGGTGTGGTGGTGGACGGGCTGGATCGAGCGGCGCGGCCGCCCGGAAGCCTACTTCGCGATGAACTTCACCCCCAACGGCGCGAACCGCACGACCGACCGCTTCGAGATCGGGCGCGCGGTGCTGGCCGAGGCGGGAGTGCTGCCTGCCGATTGAGCCGCGGGCTAGCGGATCCCCGCGCGCATGAAAGACTGGACGAACTGGCGCTGGAACAGCAGGAACGCCACGAGGAGCGGAGCCGAGGTCATCACCGTTGCCGCGGTGATGACCGACCAGTCGATCCCCTGGTCGCCCGAGGAAAAGACCTGCAGCCCTACGGTGACGGGACGCGAGGTCACCGAGTTGGTCACGATGAGCGGCCAGAGGAAGTTGTTCCAGTGATAGCTCACCGAGACCAGGCCGTAGGCGAGGTACACCGGCCGGGCGAGCGGCACGTAGACCTTCCACAGCACTTGCAGCGAGCTCGCGCCTTCGACGCGTGCGGCCTCGTCGAGCTCCTTCGGGACCGTCTTGAAGGTCTGCCGCAGCAGGAAGATGCCGAAGGCGGAAGCGACGTACGGCAGCCCGATGGCCGGAATCGAATCCAGGATCCCCAGGCGCGACATCGTGCGGTAGTTCTCCACGATCAGCACGTCCGGCATGATCATGAGCTGCAGCAGCACCAGCACGAAGGCGATTTCCTTGCCCGCGAAGTCGAACCGGGCGAAGGCGTAGCCCGCGAGCGTGCAGAGCACCAGCTGCGAGGCGAGCACCATGGTGACGAGCATGAAGCTGTTGAGGAAGTAGCGCGCGAAGGGCGCGGCTTCCCAGGCCCGGCGGAAGTTGTCGAGCGTGAGCGGGGCGAGCAGGTCGAAGCGCGTGGAGAACTCGGGCGGATGGAACGCCGTCCAGAAGGCGTAGAGCAGCGGCAGGATCCAGAGCAAGCCGAGCAGCCAGGCCGCGAGTGTCTCGACCTTCCTCACTGGTAGTGCACTTTGCGATCCAGGAACACGAACTGCCCGATCGCCACCAGGGCGAGGGTCACGAGCAGCACCAGCGTGAGCGCGGCCGCGTAGCCCGTGTCCCAGAAGTTGAATCCCACCTGGTAGACGTGGAAGAGCAGCAGCGACGTGGCGTTGTTCGGCCCGCCCCTCGTCATCACGAAGATGTGGTCCACGAGCCGCACGGAGTTCACGATCGCGTTCACCAGCACGAAGAGCGTGGTGGGCATCAGCAGGGGAAACACCACGCGGCGGAAGTAGTAGGCGCGCGAGGCGCCCTCGATCTGCGCGGCCTCGGCGAGGGAAGGCGGGATCGACTGCAGCGCCGCCAGGTAGAAGATCATGAAGAAGCCCGCCTCCTTCCAGATCGCCACCACGATCACGCAGGCGAGCGCGGTGTCGGGGCTGCCCAGCCAGTTGCGCGACGACAGCCCGAGCGGCAGCAGGACCTGCTCGAGCAGGCCGTACTGCGGCGTGAAGAAGAAGAGCCAGATGTTGGCCACGGCGATCATCGGCAGGATGGTGGGCGTGAAGAAAGCCATGCGCAGCCACGTGCGCCCGCGCATCGCGGAGTTGACCCAGAGCGCCATCACGATCGCGAGCGCGATCGATACCGGTATCGTGCCCAACGCGTACCAGAGGTTGTTCCAGAGCGACTTCCAGAACACCTCGTCGGCGAGCATCACCCGGTAGTTCTCGAGGCCGACGAAGGGCGGCGCCTTCCCGGCCCGCGGCGTGGCGTGGAAGCTGTCCCAGATCGTCGCGACCGCCGGCCAGTGCGTGAAGAGCGCGAGCAGCGCGAACGCAGGCAGCAGGAGCAGCCAGCCGTGGATCGCGTTGCGGTTCACGCCGCGCCCTCCAGCAGGCGGGGGAGCTCGCGCATGTCGTCGAACACCGTGGCCCCGAGCCTCGACACCTCGGCTCGGTTCGTGTGTTTGCCTCCGGCGTAGGCGAAGACGCGCATGCCGGCGTCGATTGCCGCGCGCACGCCCGTCGGCGTATCTTCGATGACAACGCAGTCGGCGGGCGCGACCTCGCCCATGGTGCGGGCGGCATGCAGGAAGAGGTCGGGCGCGGGCTTGGGACGCGCCACCTGCGCGGCGGAGAAGATGCGGCCCTTCACCAGGGGCATGATCCCGGTGATCGTGAGCGAGACCTCCATTTGCGCGGGCTCGCCGTTCGAGGCCACGCAGAAAGGCACCTTCAGGCCTGCCAGCAGCTCCGGCACGCCGGGCACCGCCCTCAGCTCGCGCCGCATGGCCTCGTGGAACGTGCGATCCCAGGCTTGCGCGAAACCCTCGGGCAGCGCCGCGCCACGCATCTCCCCGGCCATCGCGACGCACGTGTCGCGCGAGCGGCCGACGAACGTATCGATCACCTCTTCGACGGTCATCGGCAGCCCGTGGGCCTCGAGCATCTCGGCGAACACGCGGTTCGCGATCGGCTCGGAGTCCACCAGGACGCCGTCGCAGTCGAAGATGACGAGGCGGACCGGGCCCGGCCCATCGTCTCGCGACGGCCGGGCCGACGACATTATTTCTTGTATGCCCGCAGGATGCGCGCCGCCTCTGCCTGCGCGTCCTTCATCGCCTGCGCGGGCTCCTTGGCGCCCGTGAGCGCGGCCTGAAGCCCGTCGTTCAGCGCCTTGGTCACGCGCTGGTTTTCATGCGTGGAGAGCTCGGCGACCGAATATTGCAGCTGGTCGCGCGCCACGGCGGCAACCGGGAAGCCCTTCACGTACTCCTGCATCTTGGGCGTCTTCCAGGCGTCGTCACGCACGGCGACGTAGCCCGTGTCGATGCCCCACTGGGCCGCGCGCTCGGGCGTGGTCATCCACTTGGCGAACTTCACCGCCGCCTGTTGCGCGTCCTTGGGCGCCTTCTTGAAGACGTAGAAGTTGCCCCCGCCCGTGGGCGAGCCGCGGCGCTTGTTGGCCGGCAGCATGGCGACGCCGAAGTCGAACTTGGCGTTGTTCTTCACGTTGGTGAGGTTGCCGGTGGTCGTCCAGATCATCGCCACCTTCTTCTCGAAGAAGTCCTTCGGCGTCGTGCCCCACTCGACCACGCCGGGCGGATGCACCTTGTGCTTGCGGCCGAGGTCCACCCAGTACTGCAGCGCCTCGACCACCGCGGGCTTGTCGAAATAGGTTTCGGTCCCGGCCGAGTTCATCAGCTCCACGCCATTGGGCGTGGTGAAGCCCTGGAAGAGCCAGTACGGGAAACCCGAGGACGGGACCTGCACTCCCCACTGCGTCACGTTCCCGGAGGCATCGCGCTTGGTGAGCTTCTGCGCGTATTCGAGCATCTCCTTCCAGTTGGCCGGCGCCTTGTTCGGGTCGAGCCCGGCTTCCTTGAAGAGCTCCTTGTTCCAGTAGAGCACGATGGTCGAGCGCTGGAAGGGCAGGCCCCAGGTCTTGCCGCCGGTCTGGCTGTTGGCGAGGAACGCCTTGAAGAAAGGCGCGGCGTCCTTGTTGTCGAAGGGCACGATCGCGTCCTCGTCGATCAGCGTGAACATGTCGGTCGACAGCAGGATCGCGGTCGTGGGCGGGGTGCCGCTCTTGTGCGCGGTGAGCGCCTTCACGATCGTCTCCTGGTACGTGCCCGCATAGACCGGCTTCACCTTGATGCCGGGGTTCTCCTTCTCGAAGTCGGCGGCCATCTGGTCCACGATCCTGGTGATCGGGCCCCCGACGGCAACCGGGTAGTAGAACGTCACTTCCTGCGCGGATGCCGCGATGGCGGCCGCGGCGAACGCAGCCGCGAGGCTGCTCCAGAGCTTCTTCATGCTTTCCTCCTCCCAGTGTGTGCGTCGAATTTGTGCTCGTGCCGCGGGTCCCACGCGGCATGTACCGCCGCGCCCTCGCGTACCGCGGCACGTCCCGGCACGCGCGCCAGCAAGAGCTGGTCGCCCGCGCGCGCGGCCACCAGCGTATCGGCGCCAAGGTACTCCATGGACTCGACTCGTGCCGCGAGCCCCGTAGCGCCGAGGCTCACGTCCTCCGGCCTCACGCCCGTGATCTCACCCGAACCGTTCAACCGCAGCAGGTTCATGGCAGGCGCGCCGATGAAGCTCGCGGTGAACGCCGTCGCGGGCCGGGCGTAGAGCTCTTCGGGCGAGCCGACCTGCTCGACCTTCCCGTCCTTGAGCAGCACGATGCGGTCGGCCATCGTCATGGCTTCGGTCTGGTCGTGCGTCACGTAGACCATGGTGATGCCCAGGCGCTGCTGCAGCGCCCGGATCTCGCGCCGCATTTCGCCGCGCAATTGGGCGTCCAGGTTCGAAAGCGGCTCGTCCATGAGGCACACCGGCGCCTCGGCGATGATCGCGCGCGCGAGCGCCACCCGCTGCTGCTGGCCGCCGGAAAGCTGCGAGGGCTTGCGCTCGAGCAGCTTCTCCAGCCCCAGCAGCCCGGCCACGCGCGCGAGCTTCTCCTCGCGCCCCGCCACCTTGCGCACCTTGAGGCCGAAGACGATGTTCTCGGCCACGGTGAGGTGCGGAAACAACGCGTAGGACTGGAACACCATCGAGATCCCGCGGGCCGAAGGTGCGAGCTCGGTCACGTCGCGACCGGCGATGCGGATCATCCCCGAGGTCGGCCGGTCGAGCCCGGCGATGAGGCGCAGCGTCGTGGACTTGCCGCAACCCGACGGGCCCAGGAGCACCACGAAGGCGCCGGGGTCCGCTTCGAAGGTGATGCCGTCGAGCGCCCGGGATTCGCCCCAGTGCTTGGAAACGGCTTCGAGCGCGATGGCCGACATGAGCGGTCGATGGTAGCCCGATGCTAGACTGCCCGGCAATTTCCCGCGCGCCGCCATGACCACCCTCGTCGTCTCAGTCCTCGTGTACCTCGCGGTCACGATCGCCATCGGCCTGTACGCCACCAGGTTCGTCTCCAACTCCAAGGATTACCTCGTCGCCGGCCGCAGCCTGCCGCTGTACATGACGACGGCCACGGTCTTCGCGACGTGGTTCGGAGCGGAAACGGTGCTTTCGGTGTCGGCGACGTTCGTCCAGGACGGCCTGGGCGGCATCCCGGCCGACCCCTTCGGCGCGACCTTCTGCCTGATCTTCGTGGCGCTGTTCTTCGCGCGCGCGTTCTATCGCATGGATCTCCTCACCATCGGCGACTTCTACAAGAAGCGCTATGGCAAGGGCGTGGAGGTGCTCACGAGCATCGCCGTCACGCTTTCGTACCTGGGCTGGACCTCGGCGCAGCTCACCGCGCTCGGCATCGTCTTCAATTCGCTGTCGCAGGGGGCGATCCCGCTCAACCAGGGCATCCTGCTCGGCGCCGTGATCGTGCTCATCTACACGACGCTGGGCGGCATGTGGTCGGTGGCGCTCACCGACCTCTTCCAGTCGGTCGTGATCGTCCTGGGCCTCATTTACGTGGCCGCGCTCGCCTCCGGCATGGCGGGCGGCTTCGGAGCGGTGATCGCGCACGCCTCCGATGCGAACAAGTTCAGCTTCTGGCCGACGGGGGGCAGCAAGGAGTGGTTCGCGTTCGTCGCGGCCTGGGCGACACTGGCGATCGGCTCGATCCCGCAGCAGGACGTGTTCCAGCGCGTGACCAGCGCGAAGGACGAGTCCACGGCGGTGAGAGGGTCGCTTCTCGGCGCGGGCGCCTACTTCGCCTTCGCCTTCGTGCCGATGTTCCTCGCCTATGCGGCGCTGATGGTCAATCCCGAGATGGTGAACGGGCTGCTCAAGCAGGGCGGGCGCGAGATCCAGCTGATCCTGCCCAACTTCGTGCTGCTGCACACGCCGATGTTCGCGCAGGTGATGTTCTTCGGCGCGCTGCTCTCGGCGATCCTTTCGACCGCCTCGGGGGCGCTGCTCGCGCCGACGGGCCTGTTCACCGAGAACGTGCTGAAGCCGCTCTTCGGCGACATGAGCGACAAGCGCTTCCTGCTCACCCTGCGCGTCGTGCTGGTGCTGTTCACCGCCGGCGTGCTCGTCTTCGCGCTGAACAACACCTCCACCATGTACGAGATGGTGCAGAACGCATACAAGGTGACGCTCGTGGGAGCCTTCGTGCCGCTGGTCTGCGGCATCTACTGGGCGCGGGCCAGCACGCAAGGCGCCCTGCTTTCCGCGCTGGCGGGCCTCGCCGTGTGGGCCATCTGCGAGAGCTTCTTCCCCGAGGCCGTGGTCCCCCCGCAGATCGTCGGGCTCATCGCTTCGGCGATCGGCATGGTGGCGGGGTCGCTCGCCCCCCAGCTCGTCCGCGACGGGCGCGCCGGGACGCACGCCCGGGCCTGAAGCGGGCATTCCAGCCCGCCTTTTCCGCATTTCGTCGCTTTCCGCTACCGCGCTCCGCGGCCGGTCCCTACAGTGCGTCCAAGTTCAACGCAACGCAACGCACGCACCGCAGAGGAAAGCCACGATGAAACCGTTCGAATTCGCCGAGTTCCAGCCCAGCAACGCCGTCTCCAGCGCGGTCACGGTCCTCGTCGCGGCATGGTTCCTCCTCGCCGGAGGCGCGATCCTCACCGACCAGCATTCGGAAGGCACGCTCGAGATGGCCCGCACGCCGTCCTCGCTTGCCGCCACCACGCCCGACGCCTATTTCCAGATCGTGGTGCAGGCCAAGCGCTCGGCCGCCAGCTAAGGGTTTTTTCCGCCTCCTGCCCCCCAGGAAGGTGATCGCTCCCCGGGCCCTCGCGGCCCGGTTTTTTTTGGGGTGCCGCGGGGAAGTCGGCGCGAACATCGCAGGCGGTTGCGCGAACCATCCATACCCAGCAAGGCGCGTTCCGTCGCATCCGCTTTGTCCGGTGGCCGGGGACGCGTTAGATTTCGTCATCCCAACGCGGAAGCGCCCACAAGGCGTAACCCTGTGAAATCCTACGCACACCTCTTCGAAGGGCTCACGGTCAGCCGGGTCCTTTGGGTCACCATCATCTGCATGGTGGCCACGGCCATCTCGGTCGGGTTCTTCATCAACACCTACCTCGACCTGCTGGTGACGGCCCTTTGCGTGGGCTATACGAGCATGGTGCTCTTCACCATGGCCGGGAACGTGCGCCAGGCCCGGTTGCCGCCGGAGGCGATGCAGGTCATGGCGGTGATCGCGGGCTCCGTGCTCGGCACGATCCTCGCGGGCTTCGTCAAGGGCCGTGACCTTTCGAACATGTTCTCCGAGCGCCTCGTGGGCGTGGCGATCAGCATGGGCCTGGGGATCGGCTTCGGCTGCGTGGTAGTGGCCGGCGCCATCCTCCGCGCCAAGCACGCGCGCGACCAGGCGCGCATCGCCAAGGCCGAGGCCGAGCGCAACCAGCTGGAGAAGAACATCCTCGAGGCGCGCCTGCAGCTCATGCAGGCCCAGGTCGAGCCGCACTTCCTCTTCAACACGCTCGCGAACGTCCAGCACCTGGTCGAGACCGACGCGCCCTCGGCCTCCCGCATGCTCGACAGCCTGATCCAGTACCTGCGCGCCGCGTTGCCCCAGATGCGCGAGGGGGCGACCACGATCGGGCGCGAGGTCGACATGGCGCGCGCCTTCCTCGACATCCATCGCATCCGCATGGGAGCGCGCCTCGATTACCGCATCGAAGTGCCCGAATCGCTGCGCTCGCGGTCCTTCCCCCCGATGATGCTGATCTCGCTCGTGGAGAACGCCATCAAGCACGGCGTGGATCCCTGTTGCGA
>CAMPHL010000030.1 GCA_946885905.1 uncultured Pseudomonadota bacterium
TGCATGTGCGACATCACACCTTTTCCGATACTCGCCCGAGCCGGCCGCCGACAGCAGGCGACGGAACTTCTGGCACTCGAGGTGGCTGGGCGCGGGGCAACCGGCCGCGTGGCGAAGCCCATCGCGCATCGCCGTGAGCTTGCCGATGGTGCGGTCGAGCTCCGCGGCCTTGGCGGCGAGCTTCGCCCGGTCGATGCGCGGCCGCCCGTCGGCCGTGAACATCCGGGCGATCTCGTCGAGCGTGAAGCCCGCGGCCGCGCCCAGCGCGATGAGCGCCAGGCGCTCGAGGACGTTCTCGGCGAAAACGCGCCGCAACCCCTTCCGCCCCCGCGAGGCGATCAGGCCCTTTTGCTCGTAGAACCGCAGCGTGGAGGCGGGGACGCCGGACTTCCGGGCGACTTCGGCGATGTCCATCAGGAAACCCTTGACCTCAAGTCGACTTGAAGTGGCACCTTGACGCTTTCGGGCGAAGGAGGCAAGCGATGGAAGCGATCCTCATCGGGATTGGAGCGACGTTCGTGATCGACCTGTGGTCGGTGCTGCGCAAGCGGCTGCTCGGCATCGCGCCGCCCGACTATGCGCTCGTGGGCCGATGGATCGCACACCTCGCCCGCGGGCGCTTGCGGCACGAGCGGATCGGCGCGTCGCCGCCGGTGCGGGGCGAGCGCATGGTCGGCTGGGCGTCGCACTACCTCATCGGCATCGCGTTCGCCGCCTTGCTGCTCGCCCTGTTCGGGCTCGGCTGGGCCCGCCAGCCCACCGTGGGCCCGGCGCTCGCCGTCGGAGTCGGCACGGTGGCCGCGCCCTTCTTCATCATGCAGCCCGGCATGGGCGCGGGCATCGCCGCGAGCCGGACTCCCAGGCCCACGGCCGCGCGCGTGCAGAGCCTCGTCACGCACGCGATCTTCGGGCTCGGCATGTACGCGACCGCCCTGCTGCTCGCCTAGCCTAGTCGGCGTATTCGACGACCAGGATGATGAACGCCGCAAGCCCGACGAGCGCCAGGATGGGCGTCAGGACCTCGTGGGGAACGAGCACGTACGCGGCTATCGAGCCAACCAGGACGGCGCCGGCCTCGAGGTTGCGCATGGCCTTCTGCTTCATGCGCGGCCTCCGATCTCGTGGTTGCGCGCATCCACCTCATAGGGCGCGTCGTGATAGCCGAAGTGCACGATCTGCGCGAGGTAGGCGGGAAGGAAGGCCGCGATCGAACCCACGGCCTCGTACTGCGCGACGTGCCGAAGCTCGTGCGAAAGCAGTCGCAAGGTGCGCGTCCCCGGGCGAAGGAAGATCGTGTACCCGAGCGTGAGCCCGGCCATCGTGGGCCCGAGCATTCCGGTCTGCATCGCCGCGGCGCGAAGCTTCGGGTGGTCGGGAAATGGCATCGGCTCGGGCTCCGCGATCCTCACGCGCTGCGGCGCCGCCACGCCGACCTGCCGCGCCATGACGATGCCGGCTCCATCGAGAAGCTCGGCCGATTCGGCCGCCTGCCTGGAAACCCGCTCGGCCCATTCGACGGCCAGTGGAATGAGCTGCGGCAGGAGCTCGCGCAGGCCGCTCAACGGCTCACTCGCCGGCCGCGTAAGGCAGCGGCCGCCGCCGCTCGATGTGGAAGCGCACCAGCGCGGCGAATCGGTAGAGGCCGTGGACGAACTTGCCGTACGGCAGCGTGAGGAATAGCGCCAGCACGAAGCCCAGGTGGATCGCGAGCAGGACGCCCATCACGCGGGTCTCGCGCAGCAGCATGAGCAGCAGGCCCGTCGCGCTGGTGAGCAGCAGCAGCCAGAGGAACCCCAGGTCCATCCCATCCTGGCGCTCGTCCACGAGGTCGGGATCGCGGCGACCCTTGATCGCCATGAGGCCGAGAGGGCCGGCGATGAGGCCGATCCCGCCGACCGTGCCCAGGATCACCGGCAGGCTGTAGAGCGGGTAAGGCGCCTTCCAGCCGAAGACGTAGTGATAGATAGTGCCGACCACCGTCGCCGCGAAGCACAGGAGGAAGCCGTAGAACGTCATGTGGTGGTACGTGCGCCGCTCGAAGGAAGGCCGCGCATCGGGATAGGTGCAGCCCTCCCCCCCGCCGTCCAGGTACCTGAGGCCCATCGCATCCCACGTGGCGCCCGAGAGCTGCGGTGCCTTGATGAACTCGAGCGCCTCCTCGCCCATGTCGGGCCAGAAACGCACGAAGCTCGCGAGCAGCGACACCACGACGAAGGCCGACACCGCCAGGAAGATCGACGCCATGACGCCGTGCGGCAGGACCGCGTAGAACGAGCCCTCCGCGTCCGACCACGGCGCGAAGAAGCGCGCCGGGCCCGCGAACCATCCGGCGAAGGCGAGGAAAGCGGCCAGCGCGAACGCCGTCACGAAGCTCGCGACCGTGCCGTTGTTCTCGAACAGGCGCCCCAGCGGCGCGGGCCAGGCGTACTTGCGGTATGTCTGCGCCCTCACCTGCGCGAGGGTGCGCGGGAAGTTGAGGGCGAATTCGTGCGGCGGCGCGTACTGGCAGGCGTAGAGGCAGGCGCCGCAGTTGTGGCAGAGGTTCGCGAGGTAGTGGACGTCGCCTTCCGTGAACGAGAGGCGGCGCTCGAGCGCGGGAAAGACGGCGCAGTAGCCCTCGCAATAGCGGCACGCGTTGCAGATGGCGAGCACACGCTGGGCTTCGGCGACCAGTTCCTCGAGGCGGGTGCTAGGCACGGACATGGCGCACGGCCTCCTCGCCCGCGATCCTTCCGAAGGTGGTGCCGATCGCCATCCCGATCCCGGCGACGTAGCCCTTGCCCAGCACGTTGCCCGCCATGATCTCGCCGGCCGCGAGCACGTTGTCGCAGAGGTTCTCGTCCTGCAGCCGCATGCGGGCGCGCTCGTCGACCGAGACGCCCAGGTAGGTGAACGTGATCCCGGGACGCAGCGGCCAGGCATAGAAAGGCGGCGTATCGATCGGCCGCGCCCAGTGCGTCTTGGGCGGGGCGAGCCCCTCGGTCAAGCAGTTGTCGAGCACCGTGTGGTCGAAGGTGCCGGGCCGGACCGACGCATTGAATGTCGCGACCGTGGCAGCCAGCTCGCGCGCGTCCAGCCCGAAGGCCTGCGCGATCCCGTCGATCGACTGCGCCGCGACGGGAGGAAAGACCGGGGGCATGAAGCGCCCCATCGACTTGGCGTCGATGATGGCGTAGGCGATCTGGTCGGGCTGGCCGGCGACCAGGCGCCCCCAGATGGCGTAGCGCTTGGGCCAGAAGTCCTCGCCTTCGTCGTAGAAGCGCTTCGCCTCGCGGTTCACGACGATGCCGAGCGACACGGCGTCCACGCGCGTGACGATCCCGCCGTCGAACTTGGGGCTGCGCGCGTCGATGGCCACGCAGTGGCCCTGGGTCGCGTCGCTCACGGGCTTGGCCCCCGCGGCGAGCAGCATCTTCAGCACCGCGCCGTTGTTGTACGGCGTGCCGCGCACGATGAAGTTGTCCGCGGGCGGGCCCCAGGCCTCGCGCAGCCATTCGAGGTTGGATTCGAATCCGCCGGCCGCGGCCACGAAAACCCGGGCCCGCGCCTCGCGCCTGGCGCCGGCGCGCGAAAGCACGGCCGAGCGGAAGCGGCCTGCCTCGATGGACAACGCCGCGATCTCGGTCTCGTAGAGGATGTCCACGCCAAGCTCGGCCGCGGCGCGGTAGTAGGCATTGACCAGCGCCTTGCCGCCGCCCAGGAAGAAGGCGTTGGTGCGCGACAGGTGCAGCGTGCCGCCCAATGGCGCCTGGAATCGCACGCCGTGCTTCAGCATCCAGGGCACGTGCGCCTCGGTCTGGCGGATCGTCATGCGGGCGAGCTTCTCGTCGGTCAGTCCGCCCGTGACCTTGAGCAGGTCTTCCCAGTACTCCTGCTCGGGATAGGCGCCGGTGAGCGGCGGCAGCGGGCCCGAATGCATGGTGCGCATGTTGCGGGTGTGGCGGCTGTTGCCGCCGCGCATCGCCTCGGGCGCGCATTCGACCATCAGCACGGTGAGGCCGGCCTCGCGCGCGGTGATGGCGGCGCAAAGCGCCGCGTTGCCGCCGCCGGCGACCAGAACGTCCCACTGGCGCGAAGCGTCCATCGCACCGAAGTCAAAGGTCGCGGCCATTCCGAAGTGTATTCTCTGCGAAACCCCGAGGAGGAGCACTGCAATGAAATCCGTTTTCCGCATTCTCGCCGCAGCGGCCGCCGTGGCCTTCGTGGGCCCCGGCCTCGCGCAGGGCTGGGCCCCGACGCGGCCCGTCACCCTCACCGTCGGCTTCTCGCCGGGCGGTGGCACCGACACGGCCGCGCGCATCGTCGCCAAGAAGCTCTCGGAGAACATCGGCCAGAGCGTGGTGGTGGAGAACCGGGCGGGTGCCGGCGGCAACATCGCCGCGCAGCACGCGGCCACCTCGGCGCCCGATGGCTCCCTGATCCACCTGTCCTCGGTGGGTCCCCTCACCGTGGCGCCGTCGATGACGAAGAACCTGCCGTACGACCCGAAGAAGGATCTCGCGCCGCTCACCCTCGGGATGATGTTCCCCAACGTGTTCGTGGTGCACGCCAGCGTGCCCGCGAAGAACCTCGCCGAGTTCGTGGCCCTCGCCAAGCAGAAGCCGGGTGAGATCACCTACGCTTCCTCGGGCATCGGCGGCGCGGCGCACCTTTCGGGCGAGCTCTTCAAGCAGCGCGCGGGCATCCAGATGACCCACGTTCCCTACAAGGGCGGCGGCCCGGCCACGGCGGACCTGCTCGGCGGGCGCGTGCACATGTATCCGGCGGTCCCGGCGACCTCCAAGCCGCACGTCGAGAGCGGGAAGATCCGGGCCATCGCGACGACCGGCAACCGCCGCACGCCCGTGATGCCGGACGTGCCCACCGTCGCCGAGCAAGGCTACCCCGGCTTCGAGGCGACCAACTGGTACGCCTTCGTGATCTCGAGCAAGGCGCCGAAGGAGATCCAGCAGTACTGGCAGCGCGAGCTGGTGAAGGCGCTGAAGGATCCCGAGGTGGTGAAGGCGCTGGAGGGCCACGGCCTCGAGCCGGCGCCCGGCTCCGCCGAGGACCTCGCGAAGCTGATCGACACCGAAACCGAGAAGTGGGCCAAGGTCGTCCGCGACGCGAAGATCACGGTCGACTGAGCGCGTGATCGACGAAGCGGGGCTGGGAGAGCTCGCCACGCGAGCGCTCGCCGGCCTCGGCGTGGACCGCGCGGACGCGGCGGACACCGCGCGGATCCTGGTGCTGGGCGACCTCTTCGGCCACCACACGCACGGCACTTCCCGCGTCGAATCCTATGGCGAGCGCATCCGCGTCGGCGGCATCGATGCGCGCGCGCGGCCCCAGGTGGAACCCATGGCCGGGGCGATGGCGAAGGTCGACGGACGCAATGCCCTCGGGCCGGTGGCGGGGATGCGCGCACTGGAAACCGCGATGCGGCTTGCGCGGGCCCAGGGCGTGGGCGTCGCGCTCGTGCGCAACAGCAACCACTTCGGCGCGGCGGGCGCCTATTGCTGGATCGCGGCCGAGGCCGGTTTCGCGAGCATCGTCGCAAGCAACGCCAGCGTGACCGTCGCACCCACGGGCGGAAGCGAGGCTCGCCTGGGCAACAGCCCCATCGCCTTCGGCGTCCCCGGTGACGCGGGCCGGCATTTCGTCCTCGACATGGCGCTATCGGTCGTCGCGCGCGCGAAGATCCGCGCGGCCGCGGCAAGGGGCGCCTCGATCCCCGACACGTGGGCCACCGATCGCGCGGGAAATCCCACGACCGATGCGCGCGCGGCGCTCGACGGTTTCCTGCTCCCCATTGGCGGCTACAAGGGTTACGGCCTCGCGCTCGCCGTGGATCTTTTCGCCGGCCTGCTCGCGGATGCGTCGTACCTCACGCACGTGCATTCGTGGTCCGAGTCGCCGCGCGAGCCCGGCAACCTCGGGCATTTCTTCCTGGCGATCGACACGCGCGCGCTGGGCTCGTCCGGCTGGTTGAAGGAGCGCATGCGCGACTTCGCGCGGATCCTGCACGACACCCCACCCGCCGACGCGGCGAAGCCGGTGCGCCTGCCGGGCGAGCTCGAGCTGGACAACCTCGAGCGCCAGCGGCGCGAAGGCATCGCGCTGGAGGCGAAAACGCTGCAGATGCTGGAAGGCCTGGTCGCAGCCGCGGCGCGCTAGCGCGACCTGCTTCGCCGGTCCACGCCGAGCGCGAGGCCGGGTCCGCCGCCGCGCGCGAGGTCCTCTTCCCAGTCCACCGGTTGGTGGAGAGCGAGCTCGTCCGCTATCGCCTGCACGCGGGCGATCGTGTCGTCCGGCCGCGGCGCGGCGGCGGCAATGTTTTCCGCTTCGGGAACAGCGAGCAATCCATGCGGAGGCATGGAACCCAGTCTGCGCCTCCCCGGTTGCGAATTGAAGTCCCCCGATGGGAGCGTGACTTCGCGGCGACAGTGTCGCGTCCTGCCGACGCTTCAGTCGCCGTGCGCGGGCGTGAGATCCCTCGCCGGGCGCGTGATCGGGCCCTTGCCCGAGTAGCGGTCGAGGTAGAGATAGATCACGGGGGTGATGAAGAGCGTGATCGCCTGCGAGAAGAATAGTCCGCCCACGACGGCGAGGCCCAACGGCTGGCGCAGCTCCGCCCCCGCGCCCAGGCCCGCGGCGATCGGGATCGCGCCCATCATCGCGGCGAGCGAAGTCATCATGATCGGCCGGAAACGCAGCAGGCACGCCTGGCGGATCGCGGCGGCCGGCTCCATCCCCTGCTCGCGCTGCGCGTTCAGCGCGAAGTCGATCATCATGATCGCGTTCTTCTTCACGATGCCGATCAGCAGCAGGATGCCGATGACGGCGATCATCGAAAGGTCGATGCCGAAGAACCAGAGCGTGATGAGCGCGCCGATCGCGGCCGACGGAATGCCCGCCAGGATCGTGATCGGGTGGATGTAGCTTTCGTACAGCACGCCCAGCAGGACGTAGATCACCAGCAGCGCGCTCACCAGCAGCCATATCTGGCTGCCCTGCGATTTCTGGAAAGCCGCCGCGTCGCCCGCCCACTCGGTAAGGACGGAGGGCGGCATCTGCGCCTGGGCCTTGAACCGCTCCATCTTGTTGGCCGCCTCGCCCAGCGCGGCGCCCCCCGCCAGGTTGAAGGTGACCGTGATCGCCTGGAGCTGGCCCGCGTGGTTGATAGCCACGGGGCCCACCTTGCGCTCGACCGTCGCGATGCTGGACAGCGGCACGAGCGCGCCGTTGTTGCCGCGCACGTAGACCTTGGCGAAGGCCGACTCGTCGCGCCGGTCCGCCTCCTGCGCGAGCAGGATCACCGGATAGGAATCGTGCGAGGTGAAGATGGTGGAGACCTGGCGCTCGCCGAAGGTCGAATAGAGCGCCGTGCGGATGTCCTGGATCTGCACGCCCAGGCTGTTGGCCTTGTCCCGGTCGATGTTCAGCTGTGCCTGCAGCCCGCGCATCTGCGCGTCGGTGGAGACGTCGCGGAAGATCGGGTCCGCGCGCATCGCCGAAACCATCTTTTCGGCGCTCTCCAGCAGCCCCCGGTCGCCCACGCTCTTCAGCACGTACTGGTAGCGCGCCTTGCTGATGCGCCCGCCGATGCGCAGGTTCTGCAGCGGGATGAAGTAGACGCTCACGCCCGGGATGTTGCGGGTGTCGCGGCGCAGCTCCTCGATCACCTCCTCGATCGGCTTGCGATCGCCCTTGGCGACGAGGTTGATGAAGGCGCGCCCGGTGCTGGTGTCGTCGGCCGAGGCGATGACGCTTCCCACCGCCGGGTGCTTGCGCAGCACCTCGCTCACCTTGAGGATCGCCTCGCGCATCGCGGGGAAGGAGATGTCCTCGGTGGTCTCGGCGCGCACGATGATCTGGCCGATGTCCTCGGTAGGGAAGAAGCCCTTCGGGATATAGGTGAAGAGCGCGCCCGTGACCGCGAGGCTCCCCAGGGCCGTCCACAGGACCACCGGCCGGTGGAGGAGGCACCAGTCGAGGGCGCGCTCGTACCCGCGCAGCGCCAGGCGGTAGAGGCGCTCGAACCACTCGGTCCAACGCAGCACCGGATCGTCCTCGCGCTCGTGCTTGAGGAAGCGGCTGGCGAGCATGGGCACGAGTGTCAGCGAGACGATCGCGGAGACCACGATGGCGATCGAGACCACGATCGCGAACTCGCGGAAGAGGCCGCCGATCACGCCCGGCATGAAGAAGATGGGAATGAAGACCGCGACCAGCGAGAGGGAAATCGAGAGGATCGTGAAGGCCACCTCGCGCGCGCCCTTGATCGCGGCGGCGAAGGGCTCCATCCCCTCCTCCACGTGCCGCACGATGTTCTCGAGCATCACGATCGCGTCGTCGACCACGAGGCCCACGGCGAGCGTGATCCCCATGAGCGAGACGTTGTTGAGCGACAGGTCCAGCCATTTCATGAGCGCGAGCGTGCCGATGAGCGAGATCGGCAGCGACAGCGCGGGGATGATCGTGGCCGAAGGCCGCCGCAGGAATAGGTAGATCACCAGGATCACGAGCGCGGCGGTGAGCCCCAGGGTGACCTTCACGTCGTGGATCGCGTGGCGGATCGCGATCGCGCGGTCGTTGCGGATGTGGATCCTGACCGAGCTCGGGATTTGCGCCTCGAGCTTCGAGATGGCCGCGCGCAAGGCGTCCACCGTGGCCACCGTGTTGGCGTCGGGCTGGCGGCGCACCAGGAGCGTCACGGCGCGCTCGGCGTCCGACCAGCTCGCCGCCTTCACCGATTCCACGCTGTCCTCGACGCTCGCCACTTCCTCCAGCCGCACCACGTTGCCGTTGGGCAGCGTCGAGACGATGATGTGGCGGAAATCGGCCGCGCGCGCGAGCTGGCGGTTGGCCTCGATGGTGAGGCTCTGGCGCTGGCCTTCGAGAGTGCCGACGGGCGTGTTCGCGTTCGCGGTGCGGATCGCGTTGGCGAGGTCGTCCATCGTGAGGTTGCGAGCCGCGAGGGCGTCCGGCCGTGCGTGCACGCCTACGGCGAAGCGTTGCCGGCCGTTCACGTCCACCTCGGCCACGCCCGAGATCGTGGAGAGCGTCGGCGCGATCAGGTTCTCGGCGAGGTCGTTCACCGCCGAGAGCGGCATCGAGGGCGAGGTGATCGCGACGTAGAGGATGGGCGAGTCGGCGGGATTGACCTTGCGGTAGGACGGCGGGTTGGTCATCTCCGGCGGGAGCTGGCGCTGGGCCCTGAGGAGGGCCGCCTGCACGTCGACCGCGGCGTCGTCGATGCTGCGGTCCTCGACGAACTCCAGGGTGATGTTCGTGCGCCCCTGGACGGAGGTGGAGCTGATCGCATCCACTCCGGCGATCGTCGCGAACTGCTTCTCCAGCGGGAGTGCCACCGAGGTCGCCATGTTGTCGGGGCTCGCGCCCGGAAGGTTCGCGTAGACCGAGATGACCGGCGTCTCGAACCGGGGCAGCGCCGCGATCGGGATGTCGGCGTAGGCGAGCAGCCCCGCCACCACGAACGAGGCCGACAGCAGCACCGTCATCACGGGACGGCGGATGAAGGCCTCGGTGACGTTCACTTGGGAGCCTTCGACCGCGGGCCTTCAGCCGGGGATTCGGCCGCCCGGGGCTGGCGGCCCTCGGCACCCGCCGCTTCCGTGACGACGGTGCCGGGCCGCAGGTTCTGCGCCCCTTCGATCACCACCTTCGTGCCCGGCGCGATGCCTTCGACCACGGCGATCTTCTCGACTACGTGCGCGACCTTCACGCGCTTGCTGTCGACCTTGCGCTCGGCATCGACCACATAGACGAAGCGGTTCTCGGGGCCGGTCTGCACCGCCTGGGCGGGAATCACGACCGCGTCACGCAGCGTGCGCGGTGCGAGCTGCACGTTCACGTACATGCCCGGCCAGAGGCGCCCGTCCTTGTTGGCGAACTCGGCCTTCACCTTGATGGTCCCGGACACGTTGTCGACGGCGTTGTCGATGAAGCTCACCTTGCCCTTCCTGGCCTCGCCGCCCGACTGGGCCCGCACGGTGACCTCGACCGGCGAGGCGGCGAGCGCCTGCTGCAGGCCGGCGAGCTCCTTCTCGGGCAGCGTGAAGGCCACCGAGATCGGGTCGATCTGCGTGACCGTCACCAGCGCGGGGGTCGTCGCCGATGCGCCGCCGGGCTGCACGAGGCTGCCCGCGCGGACGTTGATCGTGCCGGTGCGGCCCGCGAACGGCGCGCGGATCTCCGTGTAGCCACGCGCGACACGCGCCGCCTCGAGCGCGGCGGTGTCGACCGCGAGCTGGCCGTTCAGCGTATCGGCCTGGTTCTGCGCCACGTCGAGCGCGGCCTGGGAGATGAACTTGGTGCGGAAAAGCTCGCGCTGGCGCTCGAGGTTGCGCTGCGCGTTCGCAAGGTCCGCGCGGTCCTTGGCGACCTGCGCCTCGGCCTTGCGGATGTTCGCCTCGTCGGCGCGCGCGTCGAGCGAGAAGAGCAGCTCGCCCTTGTTCACGTTCTGCCCTTCGCGGATGTGCACCTCGCGTACGGTGCTCGTGACCTGCGAGCGCAGGTCCACGGATTGCAGCGCGGTGACGGTGCCGTTCGCCGTGAGCGTCACCGGCACGTCGCGCGCTTCCGCCCGCGCGGTCATGACGGCGATCGCCTGCGGAGCGCGCTTGGCCTGCGCCTCCTGCGACTTCGACTTGCCGAGCCACCAGCCCACGCCGAGCACGGCGAGGATGATCGCGGCGCCGGCGAACCAGGGCCAGCGGCGGCGGTGGGAGGTCATACCGGAAGTGCTTGTTTCCATTGGGCTCCTGCGGACTCCCCATGATACCGCCGATAGGGCGTCGGATTCGCCCCTGCCAGGTCGCAGCCGATACCGATTTGCTACCAGACGTAACGGGCCTGGAGGTCAGGTCCGGCCGGTTCCCACGATCAGGTCGGAAGCCTTTTCGGCAATCATCACGACCGGGGCGTGTGTGTTGCCGGAGACGAGGGCCGGCATGATCGAGCAGTCGACGACCCTGAGTCCCTGGACGCCGCGCACCCTGAGTTGGGGGTCCACTACCGAAGCGTCGTCGGCGCCCATCCGGCAGGTGCCCGAGGGGTGGAAGATGGTCTGGCCGTGTTCGCGCGCGAAATCGAGCAGTCCCGCGTCGTCGGTGACGGCGGGGCCGGGCCGGTGCTCTGCGCCGATGTAGGGAGCGAGCGCCTTCGTGGCGGCAAGCCGCCGCGCGAACCTGAGCCCCGCGACCGCGCAGGCCCGATCGAGCGCGGCCGAGAGGTAGTTCGGCTGCATCGAAGGCGCCTCGAAAGGGTCCTTCGACTTGATGCGCACGGTGCCGCGCGATTCGGGCCGCAGCTGGCAGACCGAGAACGTGCACCCGGACCACGGGTGCGGCGCCCCGCCCGCGACGTCCGCCGAAAGGGTGGCGAAGTGGAACTGGATGTCGGGCCGGGTCGACTGCGGCAGCGCGCGCGTGAAGAGTCCGCCCTGGTTGATCCCCACAGCAAGCGGCCCGCGGCGGTGCAGCAGCCACTCGAGGCCGATGCGGATCTTCCCGATGAGGCTGGCGAGGTCGTCGTTGGTCGTGATCGGCCGCGACACCTTGTATATGAGCCGGATCTGCAGGTGGTCCTGCAGGTTCTCGCCCACGTTCGCGCGATCGGCGACCACGGGGATGCCGAAGGACCGGAGCAGTGCCGCCGGGCCTACGCCCGAGAGCTGCAGCAGTTGCGGGCTCTGGATCGCGCCGGCGGAAAGGATCACCTCGCGCGCGGCCGGGACGGTGTGCAACGCGCCGTCCTGGCGATACTCGACGCCGACCGCGCGCGTCCCCTCGAACAGCACGCGCGTGGCCTGGGCGTTGGTGCGCACCTCGTGGTTGGGGCGCTTGCGCGCCGGGCGCTCAGATGGGTGCGGCTTGTACCCGTGGTCGACGAGGAACGCGATGTACTGGCCCTGGGTCATGCGGGCGTTCCACGTCGATGCCTCCATCGTGGCGCAGTGCACGGCGAGCACGGCTCGCAGCTGGTCGGTGGTCGAGCCCTTGACGAGCTGCTCGAGCTTGCCGTGGCCCCAGCCGTAGGGG